>CAIRCR010000267.1 GCA_903877065.1 uncultured Pseudomonadota bacterium | reverse complement strand
CTTGTGCGTTCTTCGTTGTCTTTTTCAAAAAAATTTGAAAATCATGTTGCTCCTATCAAATACTTTCTTTTTCACTACAACTTATCCAAAGCAGCATTACTTGTGTAGCACTACCACATTTTTACCGAATCAACACCGTGTCTACTCAAAACATGACAAAAAACATGAATTAAGTTGTCATCATGTCATTCTTAGGTAATAATGTGTAGGTCTTCAGTCAGTGGCTGACAACATTATGGTAGTTGTATCGGTTCTCTCGCAACGATACGTTGTGAACCCCGCCAGGTACGGAAGTAAGCAACGGTAACAGCAGATTCGTGTGCCGAGATGTAGCTGGTACAATTACCACCATCCTCCTCCAAATTCTTAAATATCCCGTCATGAATTATCAGGTGCTTGCACGAAAGTGGCGACCGCATAATTTCACAGAAGTTGTCGGACAAACCCACGTTATAACCTCACTCACTAACGCTTTAAAACACAATCGTCTTCATCAGGCGTATTTATTCACAGGCACTCGTGGTGTGGGAAAAACAACGCTTGCTCGAATCCTTGCCAAAGCAATGAATTGTGAAAATTTGCAAGACTTTAATCCCTGCGGTCAATGTGATATTTGCCGTGCGGTAGATGAAGGACGTTTTTTAGATTTGATTGAAGTCGATGCCGCTTCACGGACAAAAGTCGAAGATACCCGCGATTTACTTGATAACGCGCAATACGCACCAAATCAAGGGCGTTACAAAGTTTATCTCATCGACGAAGTTCATATGTTATCGGGGCATAGTTTTAACGCATTGCTCAAAACTCTCGAAGAGCCGCCGCCGCACGTTAAATTTTTACTTGCGACAACCGACCCACACAAAATCCCCGTTACGGTTTTATCTCGTTGTTTGCAACTCAATTTAAAGCGTCTTTTGCCTAGCGAAATTTTTACCCAAATGGGTTTTATTTTGGGGCAAGAAAAAATTCCTTTTGAAGCAGAAGCGTTAAAACTGATTTCACGCGCCGCCGATGGCAGTATGCGTGACGGTTTGAGCTTGCTTGATCAGGCGATTGTTTACGGAAATGGCACGGTGAATAACAATGAGGTTCACGCCATGCTGGGTTCGATTGCAAAACAGCCTGTCGAATCAATTTTGCACGCACTCGCGCAAGCCGACGCACCCGCGATTTTGAATCAAATCGACGATTTAAGTCAGCTCAGTCCCGATTTCAGTGATTTATTGCAACAGCTTTTGCAATTTTTGCATCGTGTTGCGTTGGTTCAGTACGTTCCTACAACGCTCACGCACGATTTAGATGTTGAAGTCGTCGCGCATTTGGCAAAAACGATTTCACCCGAAGACGTGCAGCTTTATTATCAAATCGGTTTGCTGGGACAAAAAGATTTAGAACTCGCGCCCGATCCACGCAGTGGATTTGAAATGGTAATGCTCAGAATGTTGACGTTTAGACCTGTGCAAAACGGCAATGGACAACCTTCACAAACTCAACAAGTTGCGCCAAAAACGCAAACGCATCCGCAAATTCAATCGCCACAAGTCGCACCAATTCAAAAATTACAACCCGCCGTGCAAGTTTCAAATACGCCGCAAATTACCGATGATTGGGAATCGATTATTATTGGTTTGAAAGGAATGACGAAGCAATTTGCCAGCCGTTGTGTACTTGAACACTTGGACGAATCGCAATGTCTATTAAGTTTAGATCCTGAATTTCAAAGTTTACTCGACCCAGATTCTGAATCGAAATTGGAAAAAGCGTTGCGTGATTTGCTACAAAAACCAATTAAACTAAGCATTGAAGTTAAAATACTTGCAACCCATACACCCGCGCAACACGTCGCTCAAGCACAAGAAAATCGTCAACAAGCAGCTGTTGATGCCATTTACCAAGATCCAAACGTGGTGTATTTGCAAAATCATTTTGACGCGCAAATTTTACCCGAAACAATTCAACCAATTTAATTTTCAAAACAGGAAATACGAATGAAAAATGCATTAGGTAATTTGATGCAACAAGCTCAAAAAATGCAGGAAGATTTAAAAAATATTCAAGACGAATTGGCATTGATGCAAGTCGTCGGCGAATCTGGTGGCGGTTTAGTTAGCATAATCATGACAGGCAAACGCGAAGCACGAAAAGTGACTATTGATCCGTCATTGGTTGGTGAAGATAGAGATATGCTCGAAGATTTGGTTGCCGCCGCAATTAACGATGCCGTGCATAAAGCCGATAAAATGAAAAAAGAAAAAATGGCAAGCGTGACAGCTGGAATTCCGTTGCCTGCAGGTTTTAGTTTGCCATTTTAATTTGAGGTAAAAAATGAGTGATTGTCTATTTTGTAAAATGGTAGCGGGCGAAATTACGCCAAGCGTGGTGTTTGAAGATGACGAATTTTTAGCTTTTAACGATATTCACCCACAAGCCCCAATTCATATTTTGATTATTCCAAAACGTCACATTTCGACGTTGAATGAGGCAGACGACGCGCTTTTACTTGGAAAGTTATTGCAGGTTTCGGTGAAATTATCGAAACAGTTGAACGTTGCCGAAGCGGGTTATCGCACCGTTATCAACTGTAACGCGCAAGGTGGGCAAGTGATCTATCATTTGCACGTTCATTTATTGGCGGGGCGACAACTTACCGATCATAGATAGTCACTGAAAATCACAATGTAGGTAGGTTGGTTAGTTTTCTTTAATTTTAAAAATTTCGGTAGGATATGTTTTTTATCTTATTGATTATATTTGCTGTACTAATTTTCAGTGACGACCCCGTTTTTTAATGTTTCGGTGTACCTGCACTTTTCTCTTTTGCTTTTATTGCGGCATTCAACTTACTTTCAATCTTTGACTCCATTACAGGAGTCTCTGGTTGTACCGCTTTGCGTGAAGCAAGGTATTCACTTTTTGACATGGTTCGATGCACAACCTCTTCGGGTTTTTTGTAAGCCTTTTCAAATTGTCTGGCAAAGATGTTGTCTACGGTTAAAACGGGAATAATCAAAATTACCAGTACCGCAATTGCCACAAACGCAGGATTCATAATCGTCGATAACCAAAACGCGGCTAATCCACCAATAAGAAAGCGCGTAAATCCAGGCATTTTTACTAAAGTAATCTTCTCTTCACCTTCTTTTTTCTCATTTTTTACTTTCGTATCACTTTTTGCTTTTTCCGTACTCATAATTTTCTCCAAATCAACGTAACGTTACTGATTGTAAAAAGCTGCCAATTGTTTGCCCAAACGAGGTGCCTAATCGTCCAGCGAGTCGATCAAACAAATGTTCTTGTGGCGTAAAATTTACTTCATTTTCTGCACCGATTAAATTTTTTGCCACTTCATTTTGCGTTGCAAATTCATCGACCAAACCTAATTTAACGCCTTCTTCACCTGTCCAAACTAAGCCAGAAAATAATTCAGGGGTTTCTTTTAAACGTGAACCGCGACCTGTTTTAACTGCCGTTATAAATTGTTGATGAACTTGATTGAGCAAACTTTGCATATAAATCGTTTCATTTTCTTTGCGCGGTGTAAAGGGATCAAGCATTGCTTTATGTGAACCTGCGGTGAGCAAACGTCGTTCAACACCCAATTTTTGCATTCCATCAACAAAACCAAAACCATCCATTAACACGCCAATTGAACCGACTAAACTTGCGGGATTCACGAAAATTTTATCCGTTGCAGATGCAATGTAATAACAGCCCGACGCACACATATCACTTACAACGGTAAAAATATGCAAGCTGGGATGTTCTTTTTTGATGCGTCTAATTTCGTCATAAACGTAAGCAGACTGAACGGGACTTCCACCAGGTGAATTTGCGTGCAGAATAATTCCTTTCGTGTGTTTATCCTCGACCGCATCGCGTAAACCTTTAATAATTGAATCGGCATTTGCATCTTTATCTTCACCAATTTGTCCCATTAAATCGATAACTGCGGTGTGGTCATCGCCTTTTGAACCATGATGTTCATTGCCAAATTTTGGGTCAATGGCAACGCCCAATACGATGAATAAATAAACAAACAACAGGCTTTTAAAAGCAATTCCCCAACGGCGAGCGCGAGTTTGTTCCGTAATTGCGGCGAGAGCAACTTTTTCAATTAAATCACGTTCCCAGCCCGAATTGTTTTGATTTTCCATAAAATATAATCGTTATCAAGTATTTAAAGTTTAAGTGTTGTAACAGTTGCGTTTATGGCAAAAAACTGTCAATTTTCGGGCGAATATCCCCAATTTAGTGAATTTTAGGCTTGATTTGATGCCTGTTTTTCAAGACTTGAATTTGTATTTGGTTTATACCTATTGTGAAATTCGTTAATTGTAAGGGCGTTAGTGCATAAATAAAAGGCTTTTAAATCAATAAATTGAATTTGCAAGTGTCATTGAAATGCGATTAAAAAGCTGTGTTTTTTAAAAAATAAAGACATCTTAAAACTTAACATTTTGATTTTAATTGAGTTTGTTTATGCGCCATCGTCATTAGTTTGCTCTCATTAGAGATTTTTTCATGCGCTATAATGCGCCCAAATTGTTGAATTTTCACAAGCTGACAGTATTTATGTATTTACCCGAATTAGAAACCCTCAAAGCTCAAGGTTTATACCGTTCACGTCAAATTATTGATGACAAAACGGTGGTGAATTTTTGTAGTAATGATTATCTGGGGTTGGCAAAAAATGAAACCGTCATTGCGGCGTTCAAAAATGCGGCAGATATTTACGGTGTTGGCAGTACGTCAGCGCATTTAATTTGCGGACATTCCAACGCGCATCACGCGTTAGAAGAAGAACTTGCTGAATTTACGGGGCGTGAACGCGCATTATTATTTTCGACGGGTTACATGGCAAATTTAGGGTCGATTGCAGCGTTAGCGAAATCTACTTTCCTCTCATTCAAAAAAGAAGGCTTTGTTTTTGAAGACAAGTTAAATCACGCATCGTTACTCGATGGTGCTTTATCCTCTGACGCAACGCTTAAACGTTATCCTCACGTTGATTTAAAACAACTCGAAAAATTATTAACGTCCGTGAGTGGAAAAAAACTAATCGTAACCGATGGCATCTTTAGCATGGATGGCGATGTTGCACCGTTGCGCGAATTAGCCGAATTAGCGAAGCAACACGCCGCATTACTTATGGTCGATGACGCACATGGCTTTGGTGTTTTAGGAAAAACAGGCGGCGGATTAGTCGAGCAATTAAATTTAACGCAAATCGACGTGCCAATTTTAATGGGAACGTTGGGCAAAGCATTCGGCACATTTGGTGCGTTTATCGCAGGGTCTGAAACGTTGATTGAAACGCTAATTCAATCTGCCAGAACTTACATCTACACCACTGCGTTACCGCCAGCAATTGCTCAAGCAACACGCGCCAGTTTAAAAATTGTCATTGCTCAAACGTGGCGCAGAGAAAAATTACACTCGTTAATAACCCAATTCAAAACGGGGGCGATGCAATTAAATTTGCCGTTAATGCCGTCCGATTCACCAATTCAGCCGTTATTGATTGGCGATAGTTTTCGCGCCACACAAATGAGTTTACAGCTGTTAGAATTGGGTTTTTTAGTCAGTGCAATTCGTCCGCCGACGGTACAAAAAAATAAAGCTCGTTTACGAATTACACTTTCTGCTTTGCATGAACCCGACGATATTTCACGTTTACTTGAATCGCTGCACTGCTTAAACAAATTGGAGAATTAAAACAAATGGTTGAATTTACATTGCCTAAAAATTCAGTGGTAAAACGTTCATCTCGTCCACCTTTAAAGGAAAAAGATTTTTATCGGGTTGAAATTTATCGCTGGTCGCCAGATTCTGGTGAAAATCCGCGTATCGATATGTTTGATATTGCTCGCAATGAATGCGGTTCAATGGTTTTAGATGTGCTGCTAAAAATTAAAAATGAATTGGATAGTTCATTGACATTTCGACGTTCGTGCCGCGAAGGTGTTTGTGGGTCGTGCGCGATGAATGTAAACGGTAAAAATACATTGGCGTGTACAAAATCACTCGATAGTTTTGATGGTCACACGTTAAAAATTTATCCATTGCCGCACATGGCTGTTGTGAAAGATTTAGTTGTTGATATGACCCATTTTTATGAACAATATGCGTCTATTAAACCTTGGCTGGAAAATAAAACCGCCGTGCCAGAACGTGAACGCTTGCAAAATGAAAACGAACGCGCCGCGTTAGATGGTTTATATGATTGCGTCATGTGTGCGTGTTGCTCAACGAGTTGCCCAAGTTATTGGTGGAACAGCGAACGTTATTTAGGACCTGCCGTTTTGTTGCAAGCCTATCGTTGGATTGCAGACAGTCGTGATGATAATTCAGCTGAACGCCTTAATACGTTAGATGATGCCTTTAAATTATACCGTTGCCACACGATTATGAATTGTGTCGATACGTGCCCAAAAGGCTTAAATCCTGCAAAAGCGATTGCCGAAATTAAAAAATCATTGCTCTTTAAAACATGAAAACAGCACAGTTATATTGGCAATGTAGGCGAGGCAGTTTAGAGTTAGACTTGTTGCTGAAAAAATATCTCGAAAATGATTATAAATATGCAACACAACAAAAGCGTCAAGAGTTTGCAGATCTTTTAAAACTTGAAGACGATGATTTATTACCAGCCTTACTGGCTTTTTTAACTTAACTTACGAAGGTTTCACGATGAAAAAAACACTTTTAGCGTTAGCATTAACTGGATTATTTGCTTCACAAGCGTTTGCAGAGCCACAAACTTTAAAAGAAAACGAAATTGAAGAAATCGTCATGAAAATTCACCACGAAGCAGATCAAGGCGGTTATGAATTGATGTCCGTTGCTGAATTAAAACAAATGTTCGACACAAAAGAAGATTTCGTTTTAATCGATGCACACCCAAAAGATCAATTTGATACGGGTTTCATTGATGGCGCGAATAATTTTGAATTTCAAGGTAAATTCACCAATCATTGGAAAGATGACGCGTTAGGTGGAACTCAAGACGCTTACCAAGCTATTTTGGGACACGATAAAAATAAAAAAGTCATCGTTTATTGTGGTGGCAACAAGTGTGGACGTTCAAATACCGCTGCAATGTGGACAAAAGAATTAGGTTATCACCACGTTTACCGCATAACCAGTGGCATTAAAGGTTGGCAAGATGCGGGTTTTGCGGTGCAAACAGCAAAAAAATAATTTAAATTTCGTTCCCATGCCAAGCGTGGGAACGATTTAACATCACACAAAATTCAAATGACAAAAACAGACATCGAAACACGCTTAAAAACCTTTATAGACCCGCATTACAGCGTTGATTTAATTACAGCCAAAGCGATCAAAAAAATTGAAATTGCAGATACAAACGTGACCGTTGACGTGGAACTAGGCTACGCGGCACAAAGCTATTTGGAAACGCTCAAAAATGAACTGACGGAATTGTTAAAAACCTTACCTGAAATTGGCGAAATTACGATTTCCGTGCGTGTCAAAATTGTTTCGCACGCAGTTCAGCAGAATTTGAAACCATTACCAAATGTAAAAAATATTATTGCTGTCGCCTCTGGTAAAGGCGGTGTGGGTAAATCAACAACCGCTGTAAATTTAGCGTTAGCGTTAGCCGCTGAAGGCGCGAATGTTGGTATTTTGGACGCTGATATTTATGGTCCAAGTATTCCAATGATGCTCGGATTAGCGGGCGCACCTGAAAGCCACGACAACAAAACCATGCAACCAAAAACCGCATTCGGTGTGCAAACGATGTCGATTGGTTATTTGGTTTCTGAAACTCAAGCCATGATTTGGCGCGGTCCAATGGTGACAAATGCGTTGCGGCAATTGCTTAACGAAACGCGTTGGAATGACATTGACTATTTGATTATCGACTTGCCACCAGGAACAGGTGACATTCAACTCACGCTCGCACAAAACATTCCCGTCAGTGGCGCGATTATCGTCACGACACCTCAAGATATTGCCTTACTTGACGCACAACGTGGTTTGGGTATGTTTGAAAAAGTGAATGTGCCTGTTTTAGGTTTAGTTGAAAATATGAGCGTTCATATTTGCAGTAATTGTGGACATGAAGAGGCTATTTTTGGAACGGGCGGCGGGGCTGCAATGGCTGAGATTAACAAAATCGAATGTTTGGGCGCGTTACCACTTGATATTGAAATTCGTGAACAAGCAGACGTAGGCGCACCGATTGTTGTGGCAAATCCGCAAAGTCGCGTAGCTCAAATTTATCGGGATATTGCGCGAAAAATGACAGCGAAGTTAGCTTTAAAACCGAAAGATTTTAGCAGTAAATTCCCAAATATCGTGGTGCAGAATCCATCATGACTTGTGCGATAATACGAGCATTTTAAAGCAACTCCCCCAATCCATTTTCAAAAATGGGCTTTTTTTAGGAAATAATAAATGTGGTTTAAAAATTTGAATGTGTTTCGCTTAACAGAAACATTCCCATTTGACGAAGAAACGTTGTCTGAAAAACTCGCAACAATGGAATTTCAACCTTGCGCCAGTCAACAAACCTTTAGTTTTGGCTGGACAGCACCGCTTGGCAAAGGCGCAGAGCAATTAGTTCACAGCACAAACGGTTTTTTGATGATTTGCGCGAAAAAAGAAGAACGTGTGCTGCCAACATCGGTTGTCAATGAAATGTTACAAGAAAAAATTGATGAACTCGAAGAACAAGAAGGGCGCAAACTGTCTAAAAAAGCGAAAACCGAACTCAAAGACAATTTGATTTTTGAATTATTGCCACGTGCGTTTACTTTTTCAAACAAAACATTTGCTTACATCGATACGAAAAATAATTTTGTGGTGATTGACAGCGCATCCACAAAAAAAGCCGAAGATTTGCTTAGTGCATTGCGTAAAACATTGGGTTCATTGCCTGCAATTCCGTTGAACACGGTTGAAAAACCTGTTTTAACAATGACGGAGTGGTTGTTAAATCAAAAACCACCTGCTGAAATCGTCATCGAAGACGAGTGCGAATTGCGTGCGCCCGAAGAAGATGGCGGCATTATTCGTTGCAAACGTCATGATTTAGCCGCGCCTGAAATCAAAAATCATTTAGACATTGGCAAGCAAGTCATCAAATTAGCGTTGACTTGGGAAGATCGTTTGTCGTTCATTTTAGATGAAAATTTAGGCGTTAAACGCTTGAAATTCCTTGATTTGATTCAAGAACAAGTGGGCGAATCGGAAGCGGATACATTTGAAGAAAAATTTGATATTGATTTTTCAATTATGACCGCCGAATTGGCAAAATTTTTACCCAGTTTGATTACAATTTTCGGCGGCGAAAACCGCGCTTAAAAACTTAACTTTTATTATTTTCGGAGAATTTAAAAATGACTATGGACGACCGCGATGGTTTTATTTGGTTAGATGGCGTTTGGGTTGATTGGCGTGACGCAAAAATTCATGTTTTAACGCACACGCTACATTACGGTTTAGGCGTATTTGAAGGCATTCGTGCCTATCACGCGCAAAAAGGCACAGCAATTTTTCGTCTGCAAGAACACACGGACAGATTATTTCGCTCCGCGCACATCATGAATATGAAAATGCCCTTTAACAAAGACGAATTGAACGAAGTGCAATGTGAGGCACTCAGAAAAAATAATTTAGATACCGCGTATATTCGCACGATGTGTTTTTTGGGTTCAGAAGGCATGGGCTTACGCGCAGATAACTTGAAAGTTCATGTGATGGTTGCGGCGTGGTCGTGGGGGGCGTATTTAGGTGCTGACAGTATTGAACAAGGCATTCGGATTCGCACATCATCTTATACACGAAATCACCACAACAGCACGATGTGCAAAGCGAAAGCTAACGGGAATTACATCAATTCAATTTTGGCTTTGCAAGAAGCACGCGCAAACGGTTATGACGAAGCATTGATGCTTGATCACGAAGGTTTTGCGGCGGAAGGTAGTGCGGAAAATTTATTCATTGTTCGCAACGGAAAAATTTACACGCCTGAAACGACTTCAGCATTGGAAGGTATTACGCGCGATTCGGTTATGACAATTGCTCGTGAGTTAGGTTTTGAAGTGATTGAAAAACGAATTACACGCGATGAAATTTATGTTGCTGATGAAGCCTTTTTCACGGGGTCAGCAGCAGAAGTTACGCCGATTCGAGAACTCGATAATCGTAAAATTGGTAGCGGTAGTCGTGGCGTTATAACTCAAAAATTGCAGTCGCTTTATTTTGATGCGGTTCATGGTCGTGGCGACACATACAGTGATTGGCTGACGTACGTTTAATTTTTTGTTAAAAACATTCATGTTGAGTTTCAATGATTACCCGCATTGATTCAAAAGGTTGTCATCGGACTGTATTATCGTGTAACCTACGCCATACTCAAAAGGGGGCGACATGGCTTCGACGTGGGTAGCGAAACCTAGAGTGCATGCCGAGGACAGTACACCTCGTAAAATCTACTGAAACTTAAGTATTCGCAAATGACGAAAACTATTCAATGGCTCTAGCTGCTTAATAACAGCACCATTCCTTTGACCATCTGTGCTTATGCGGGTGGAGTTCAAATGCTTAGGCAAAATAACGTTCAGAGGTCATTCACATAAGATCGCGCTGAAGTCTGTCCGGAATGGATGCGCTAAAACTCTACGGAATCGTTGGTGACTTTTTTGGCTCGTCGGAATGTCATTGACTAAATCAAAGAACGAGATAAGCATGTAGACCTTGTGGCGGAGTGCTTACGGACGGGGGTTCAATTCCCCCCGCCTCCACCAAATATAGATTCAATAAGATTCAAAGAAGTTCAAAAACCCGCAAGTTATATGACTTAGCGGGTTTTTTATTGTCCAGTGTAGTACAGCAAGATACAATTAAATCTACCATCAAATGATGGTAAATATGCTGGTAAGTATTCTATCGGCATTGTATCTACCAGCAAGGAACCACACATGGCGAAAACACTGAATAAATTATCAACACTGGCTATTAAAAGCATGACGACAATGGCGAAGACAGAAGGTCATGCAATAAAAATACCTGATGGGGGCGGGTTATATTTTGTTGCCGAACCCGAACGCTCGTCATGGTGGCGTTTTGATTATAGATTTGAAGGCAAGCAAAAGACTTTATCTATTGGCTCCTATCCAGAAATATCGCTAGTTGATGCTCGAAGTAAGCGCACAAAACTCAGGGAACAAGTCGCTAATACCATTGATCCAAGCCAACAACGCAAGGCAGAGCGTATAAGTCTGGGTGGCGCGAATAGTTTTGAAGCGATAGCAAGGGAATGGTGGGAGCATACAAAGGGTAAGTGGACAGAAGGTCATGCAAAGCGAACACTAACAAGGCTAATCAATGATGTATTTCCTTATGTGGGGGCTATACCAATCAACAACATTACCGCAGTTGTCTTGTTAGAAACTATCAGGCGAATTGAATCACGCGGTGCAATCGAATCTGCTCACAGAACAAATCAGGCTTGTGATGGTGTTTTCGCTTATGGCATTGGCACAGGCAGGTGTGAAAACAATCCAGCAACGGCAATCCGATCAGTTTTGAAACCCGCTCCACCGCAAAAGAACTTTGCTCGATTAAAAGAAACAAGTGACATCGCTCTGTTATTGAATACTATCGAAGAATATAAAGGCTCGGCGATTGTTCGAGCAGCCCTGCAATTATTACCACTTACATTTGTTAGACCTGGGGAATTGGCAAAACTAGAATGGTCTGATATTGATTTTAATAAAGCATTATGGACAGTTCCTGCACACAAATGCACATCAGCCAGCAACGAACAAAGTTGAAGTCAACAGTGTCGAGGTCCGCCAGCCGGGGCTCGCAGTCGACATAGGCCCGCAGCAGGAACTTGCAGTACGCCATGCGCAGGCGGGGGTGCAGCTGGGCAATCATCAGCGGCGACCCAACCCCCACGACAACGCAACGGACACAGTAAACACTGCCTGCTGGTAGCATAGACAGGAGCTCAAGCAGACATGTGACT
>CAIRCR010000266.1 GCA_903877065.1 uncultured Pseudomonadota bacterium | reverse complement strand
AATTTGTTGATGCGAATGTGCGGCGTGTTGCCAATGGTTTGCAAGACGTTTTGGGCTTTAACGAGTGGATTTGAGAAGGCTTTTGCCTTTAATTCTTCATGGGTTAGCATCTTTAATTTCTCTCATTCGAGTTTGTGCAATTTTCAATTCTTTAAGCGGCGTTTTTTGGGTCTTTTTAATAAAACTGTGCAACATAACAATACGTCTGCCAATTCAGGTGCAATAAAACACTCGCGCAATACCTTCGGTGCTTTTAAGGCGTAATTCAAACAAACCGTCACCCATTGCTTTCGTGTGCGGCTCGCCCAAATTTGCCCAGTGATATTCCATGCGCTCTGAAAGTGTAAAGTATTTTGCAAGCAAGCCTTCTGGCAAATTTAAAATATCTGTTTGTAAATCGTTGCTGTAGTAATCAATGATGTAATTCATGCTGGGAATTGTAACGCATTTGTTCATTGGCAAAAATTTTTTTAGCGCAGGAATTACAAAAAACGCGACCCTTGTTGTACGTTTAAGCAATAACAGACTGTTTATTGATTGGCAGCACACACCGTTGTGAATTTGTTGTTTCATCTTTGATGTCAACCCCAGAAAGTTGTCGTTTTTCTGATTCTTGAATTAAATAGAGTAATTTTTTTAACGCTTCTGTGTAACTTAAACCGTTGTGGTGAATGTTTGAAATACAGTTTCTGTCGGCATCGGTGCTAATTCCTTGTTTTGCTTGATAAGTAAAATAAATCCCCATGCTGTCAGGCGAACTCAACCCTGGACGCTCTCCAATTAACACAACACACAAACGCGCTGAATAACCTTGAGCGATAACATCACCAATGGCGACGCGTCCATGTTTAACAAGACAAACAGGCGATAAAACATAATTTTGTTCCGCAAGGCGAGGCAACAACAAACTTAAAAAGGCTTCGGCGTGATGTTCAATGGCTTTCGACGACAAACCATCTACCACGACAATGACCACATCCGTTGAAACTGGTTTTGTCGCCTTCAACTCAAGCAATGAATTTTCATTCAGTAACCGCCCTAAATCAGGACGCTGTAAATACATATTTTGATCATTGGCTTGCGTTTGCAATAACACTGTTTTTTGCCCAAGTAATTCCAAACGTTGAGAAAGAACATCAAAATTAAGTGGGATATGAACTGCGTCACGCGCTTGTGCGTGGGCAAGTGCAAATTCCAAGCACGCTTGTGTTGGCAAACTTATTCCTGCGCGTCCTAATGCAATTCTTGCTGGTGTGAATTGTTTTAAATTTTGCCAAGTATCTTGAAAAGCTATGGAATGATTAGTCATTGTTAAGTTCGCTTAATTTTTGAATGGCGGGTTTAAATATAGCTGGAACGTCCAAATGTTGTAAAAGTTGATTATTTGAATTGAAAATCTGTTGATGTTCTAGCCACTGTTCAAATTCGGGGGCAGGTCTTAAATTCAAAACTTGGCGTAAATAAAGGGCATCGTGAAAAGAGGTAGATTGATAATTCAGCATCACATCATCAGCACCAGGAACGCCCATAATAAAAGTTCCGCCCGCGACAGCAAATTGTGTCAGCAACATATCCATATCATCTTGATCAGCTTGTGCATGATTGGTGTAGCAAATATCACAACCCATGGGTAAGCCTAACAACTTTCCACAAAAATGGTCTTCCAATCCCGCACGAATAATTTGTTTGCCATCATAAAGATATTCAGGACCTATAAAACCCACGACGGTATTGACCAGTAGCGGATTAAACTTTCGCGCAACCGCATAAGCTCTGACTTCACACGTTTGTTGATCAAGTCCTTCGTGTGCATTTGCTGAAAGTGCGCTGCCCTGCCCTGTTTCAAAATACATACAGTTATTGCCAACCGTTCCCCGATTTAATGCTTGAACCGCAGAATGCGCTTCGTGCAGTAAATTCAAATTGATACCAAAACTGTCGTTTGCTTTTTGAGTTCCCGCAATAGATTGAAAAACTAAATCAACAGGTGCATT
>CAIRCR010000265.1 GCA_903877065.1 uncultured Pseudomonadota bacterium | reverse complement strand
ATCAGCCAATTAACACCAATGCCCACATTTTCTTTTTTAACACGGGTTTTATATGTTTGATACCAATCCTGCACATCTTTTTACACTCACGGAACTGCTCAATGTTGAACCACCACGAGAAGTCTTAGACTTTGCTGATTTTTGGCAGAAGCGTTATCAAATTGCAATTGATGTTGATTCTTCGCCACGCCTTAGTTTGTTCAATGATGACAAGCATCCAGAATTTGATTGTTTTAATCTTAGTTATCAATCAACGGATAATTTTGAAATTAGCGGCTGGGTTTTAGCTCCAAAAAATACGCCTGTCACTCGCGGGATTGTTGTTGGACATGGTTATGGTGGTCGTGAGCATCCTGATTTTCATCTTCCTGTTTCGGGTGCTGTTTTTTTCTTTCCTTGTTTTCGTGGTTTATCGCGTAGTCGTCACCCAAGTATTTCAGAACAACCCAGTTTTCACGTTATTCACAATGTAAAACAACGTGATGACTATATTTTGCGTGGCTGTGTGGACGACTTGTGGCTTGCTGTTTCGGCGTTATTACAGTTATTTCCAGAAGCGGTGGGGCATATTGGGTACATGGGAATTAGTTTTGGAGGCGGTGTCGGTGCTTTAGCCTTGCCTTGGGATAATCGTATTCAACGCGCTCATTTGAATGTTCCGAGCTTTGGTAATCATCCGTTACGTTTGCAATTACCAACGATTGGCAGCGCGGCGGCATTGCAAGAATTTCAAAATAAAAACGGCAGTGTTCTTGACACATTGGCTTATTATGATGCTGCCGTTGCTGCAAACCATGTTGAAGTGCCTATACATATTGCCGCCGCGTTAGCTGATGCAGTCGTCACACCGCCAGGGCAATTTAGTATCTATAATGCTTTACGAAAAGAAAAACAGTTATTCGTACTTGATATGGGACACTCCGATTATGCTCGCAAAGCAGAACAAGAACTCGCCTTACTGTCAGAATTACAGAGCTTTTTTAGCACATTATGAACAGAGAATATCATCGTTGGTATAGTCCACATCTACATCGAGAAATAGAGCTACTTGTCTTCGGACACGCAGGAGAAAAAGTATTAGCGTTTCCAACGCGTGACGGACGTTTTTATGAATACGAAAATTTAGGCATTATCAACGCCGCGAACGATAAAATTCACGCGGGTCAGATTCAAATTTTTTGTGTTGAGAATCTCGCACAAGAAAATTTTTATGCAAGGCAATTACGTCCTGTTGAGAGAATTAAAGGCTATCTTCAATTTGAGCAGTATATTCTTGCCGAAGTGATGCCTTTCATGGAAAGAAAAAATTCAAATCCGTGTACGATTGCGCTGGGGTGTAGTTTGGGTGCATTTCATGCAGCAAATATCGCTTTTCGACATCCAAACTTATTTCAAAAGTTATTCGCCTTTTCGGGACGTTACGATTTGACGCTTGCGGTTGAACATTTTCGTGATTTATTTGACGGTTATTATGATGACGATATTTATTTCAATACGCCGACTCATTTTTTAACTAATCTCGATTGTGACACGCATTTACAGTATTTACGCGAAATGGAAATGGTGTTTACGATTGGCAAAGAAGACCCTTTTCTTGCTAACAATCACCATTTAAGTCAGATATTGTGGTCAAAAAATATCGCTCACTCACTGTTTGAATGGAACGGTCGAGCGCATCGCGGCAAAGACTGGCGCAAGATGGTGAATATTTATTTAAATAACAGTCCAACATAATTCTCCTAAATTACGGTTGATTGCTTTTTGCTCTCAATGCGTCGTTTTTCACATACCAAAATTAAACTGCATTTAAACCCGTGACCCACAAAAAATCACTTTCTCAAGAATATGAAAAACACGTTGCTGACAAATTGATTAAATTTGATGCGGGGCAATGGACAGCGTTACATGAATTACAAACTTTGCTCGATGAACTGCATATTTACCGTGAAAAGTTAGCGCAACTAAAACGCTGGCATTGGAAATCACCGCCCGTCACAGCGTGGCAAGGATTATATTTATTTGGTGATGTTGGGCGAGGAAAATCAATGTTGATGGAGTGGCTTTATGCCGCGTGTGAATTACCAAAAAAACGTCGTGTGCATTTTCACGTTTTTATGCAAGAAGTTCATCTTTTTGTTCATCAACATCCCAATCAAAACGCGTTGCCATTGCTGGCAAAACATATCCATGACACCACGCAATTATTGTGTTTTGACGAATTTTTTATCAATGATATTGCTGATGCGATGTTGATTAGTCAATTATTTGGAGTGTTGTTTAATGAAGGTGTGATTATTGTTATCACATCAAATTATCACCCCGATAAACTTTACCCGAATGGTTTACAGCGTGAATCATTACTGCCATTCATTGATTTACTTCATGCCAAAACGGCGATAATTGAACTCAACGGTGAGCAAGATTATCGCTTAACTAAGCCGATTGACACAGTAACACGGTATTTTTATCCGTTAAATGCACAAACCGAAATTGCGATTTCACAATACAACACGAAAGCGGTATTTTCATTTGCTGAATTGTGCGATCAACCCAAAGGCGCACAGGATTATTTAAAACTTGCCGCGCAAATTGACACGTTAGTTTTAACTCATATTCCTCAGCTCACACCCGATAAACACAATGAAACTCGACGTTTTATCACGTTAATTGATGTTTTATACGAATATAAAGTGATGCTCATTTGCAGTGCAGAAGTGAGCATTGATGAACTGCATATTGATAAACAACATAAACACGATTTTGATCGAACTCGTTCACGCTTAATTGAAATGCAATCTGCACAGTATCTCAGGTAGTAACGCGCCAAATTTGAAACTTGTTATTTTGTGCGATTAAATTCACATTCGGCTTACCAAAAATTCGCGCCAACGAAACACCGTAATTCAAATGACGATTACCAATCACCCTCAATTCACCGCTATTTCGTAACACATTTTTTGCTTGTTTAAACATGGTTTGAGCAATGAAATCGCCGATAACGTGTTGTTGATGAAAAGGCGGATTGCATAAAATCAAATCCGCTGAATTTGCCGCAAAATCGGTTAAACAATCACCAACGTGATAGTGCGCGATTCGATGTTTAAATGCTAATTCAAAATTTTCTCGTGCCGATTTCATTGCCATAAAAGATTCATCAACAAAATGAATTTGCGCCATCGGATTTTTTTCAGCGGCAATTAAACCGACGATTCCATTTCCACAGCCCAAATCAATAATATCGTGATAATTTTCAGACTGCGGCAAATGTTCAAGAAAAAAGCGCGTACCAATATCTAATTTTTCACGCGAAAAAACGTTCGCATGATTCGTAATCAAATAATCGGTATTTTCTAAAATGTAGCGAATGGGATATGGGTTTTGTGGTTCGGGTAAATTTGAATTGAGCGTTATAAAAATTAAACGTGCTTTTTTTTGGGCTAACGTGGTTTGAGTTTGACCAATGATGCGCTCAAGTAAATTCCAAACGCTTGGTGTGAGTATTTTCACCATGCCCGCGACAATAATTTGTGTTTTTTCGGAAATACTTGAGCGCAGTTGCAGTAATTGAAATTCAAGCAACGCCAGTGTTTTTGGCACTTTGATGACCACTAAATCGAAAATGTGTGGCAACGATTCCAAATAGCTAACAAATTTGACGGTATTTTCAGATAAATGATTCGTGGCGAAATTCAGGCGTGTTGCTTGTTGCGAAAGGTAAGAATCAGAAAGCACGTGAGGTTGAAATGAATTTAATCCAATCGCCAACGCGCCAAAATTGTCATTGATAATTAAAACTTTTGACGTGTCAGGCAATTGCAAATTAGCGAGGTGTTCCAAAACATATTCGTCTGCTGCATCCCAAGCTCGTAATGATTCATGCGTTTGTTTCGGTAAACGTTGTAATGCAAATTCACCTTGAGGAATACGGAAAATTTCAGACATTAAGCACGCGACGAAAATTTACCCGTTTCCGTGTTCACTTTAATCATTTCGCCCGTTTCCAAATACTCAGGCACTTGAATTTCTGCGCCAGTTGTTAAACGTGCGGTTTTTGTGCGTCCACTTGCTGTCGCGCCTTTAATTGCGGGTGGTGTTTCGATAACTTCTAAAATCACTACGCTAGGTAACTCAATGCCTAAAACTTCGTCATCGACCAGCAACGCAACAATGCCTTCTAAGCCTTCGCTTAAATAATCAACTTGATCCTCTAAATCGTCTTTGCTTAACGTGTATTGCGAAAAATCGTCGATGTTCATGAAAATATAATTTTTGCCATCAATGTATGAAAATTGAACTTTAGCGCGAACTAAATCCACGTCTTTGAAAAAATCGTCACCTTTCAATGATTCGTCGTGTTTTTGTCCCGTTTGCACATTGTTGAATCGAATTTTATACAACGTTGATGCACCGCGTGACGACGGACTTTTTACGTCCACATTTTTGACAACGTGCGGCACACCGTTAATTTCGACCACCATGCCACGTTTTAAATCAACTGCTTTTGCCATGTTTTAAGCCTCAACTGTTACTGCCGCTAACAA
Source organism: uncultured Pseudomonadota bacterium (assembly GCA_903877065.1). Classification (GTDB taxonomy): domain Bacteria; phylum Pseudomonadota; class Gammaproteobacteria; order Methylococcales; family Methylomonadaceae; genus UBA10906. The sequence goes on along the minus strand of CAIRCR010000265.1, from coordinate 8,025 downwards.
TTGCACTAATTCACCTTTTTCATACAAATCAATCACGATGTCACAACCGCCAACTAATTCACCTTTAATGTAAAGTTGCGGATAAGTTGGCCAATTTGAATAGGTTTTTAAACCTTCTCGTATTTCTTCATCTTCAAAAATATTGAAATGCTGAAAATCCGCGCCACTCGCACGCAAAATTTGCACTGTTTTTCCAGAAAAGCCACATTGTGGGAAATCGGGTGTCCCTTTCATAAATAAAAGTACAGGATGTGCTTGTAATAATTGTTCAATTCGTACCGTAACGCTCATAAAAAATAACTCCAGTTTTAAAATAAATTGTAGGTTTAAAGGCACAGAATACATGGTTTACAAAATTATGTCATTCCAGCTTTTAGAATGGCGACACGATTAAATAATCATAATTCATCATTGGCATCAATAATGTAGCCAACGCCGCGTACTGTGCGAATGACTGCGGCATCGAGTTTTTTACGCAAATAATGAATGTGAACTTCGACAGTGTTACTTTCAACATCTGAGTTCCACGAATACAAACTTTCTTCGAGTCGAGCGCGTGAAATGACGCGACCGATGTTGCTCATCAAAAAGCTCAAAATTTCAAATTCTTTTTGTGATAATTCAATTTTTTCACCGTGAAACGTGACGTTATGCGATGCGGGATCAAGAATAATTCCGTTGTGTTCAATCGTTGGTGTACCTCGACCTTCATTGCGCCGCGCTAACGCACGCAATCGAGCGCAGACCTCGTTTAAATCAAAGGGCTTAATAACAAAATCATCCGCGCCGCTGTCTAACCCTAAAATTCTGTCTGGAATCGTGTCTTTTGCGGTCAACACTAAAACGGGAGTTTCGTTTTTACGACTTCGCAAGGCGCGTAAAATACTTATTCCGTCCATTTCAGGCAAATTCAAATCCAGCACAACCAATTCATAACTGTTTAATTTCAAGGCTTCATCAGCGAGTTTGCCATTTGTCAGCCAATCGACCGCGTAGCCTTCCATTTTTAAGCCAGCCGCTAATCCGTCACCTAAAATTTCATCGTCTTCAACCAATAATAGTCGCATAAATCCTCACTATATTTTGTGTTACACTCGCTCTCATTCTAAACCTACCACGATGATTTGTCCTTGCGACCACTGAGTTTATACATTCATATTCCTTGGTGTTTGAAAAAATGCCCGTATTGCGATTTCAATTCACACGCTGTGAAAGATTCGTTGCCCGAAACCCATTATATTGACAGTTTACTCGCAGATTTAGCGCGAGATATTGAACGCTACAACCTCACTCGTCCGTTGCACAGTATCTTTATCGGCGGTGGCACACCAAGTTTGTTTTCACCGCAAGCCATTAACCGATTATTGCGTGGCGTTGAAGCACAATTAAAATTTTCTGCTGAAATTGAAATCACGATGGAAGCAAATCCAAGCACATTTGAATTTCAAAAGTTTGCTGAATTTAAAATGATTGGCATAAATCGTTTATCGATTGGTGTGCAGAGTTTTGATGATGCGTTATTGACCGAATTAGGGCGCGTGCATTCAGGAAATGAGGCAATTTTAGCCGCTGAAATGGCACACAAAGTCGGATTTCAAAATTTTAATTTAGATTTGATGTTTGGTTTGCCAAAATCCACACTCGCACACAGTGAACGCGATATTCACACCGCGATTGCTTTGCAACCCACGCATTTATCGTTTTATCAATTGACTCTTGAACCGAATACTTATTTTTATCGTTATCCCCCCGTTTTACCTTCGGACGAATTTATTTTTAAAACTCAACAACATTGTCAACGCATTCTCGCTAAACACAATTATGCACAATATGAAGTGTCGGCGTACAGTTTGTCGGAAAAGCAATGCCGACATAATCTAAATTATTGGCAGTTTGGTGATTATTTAGGCATTGGCGCGGGCGCACACGGCAAATTGAGTTTGGAATTACCGTCTAAAATTGTTCGTACACAAAAAAATAAGCATCCAGAACGTTATCAACAAGAAAATGATTTTATTGAAAATGTCATTGAAACGACGGATTTACCGCTTGAATTTTTAATGAATCAATTACGTTTAAAGCAGGGTTTTTCGTTGGCAAATTATTGCGCCGCAACGGGCTTAAATCTCGCGACGCTTGAACCCGCTTTAAGTGAATGTGTCAAAACAGGTTTGCTTGTCAAACACGAAGATATTTACGCTTGCAGCGACCACGGTTGGAATTTTTTGGACGATGTTTTGCAAAAATTTTTAGCGTAATCAAAATGCAATCGGCACAATATCCTCATCACTTTTCCTACGAGACGAAAGCATGAAACATTTAAAAATCACCGCCGCTTTTTTAGTTATTGTCGCTACACCAATCGTTCATGCTGAAAATTGGAGTGACGCGTTAAAATCGGTCAATAAAGAAAGCAATCACGTTTTAGAAAATAGCGCGAATGCAGTTAACGATATTGAAAAATTACTCGCTAACGGTAAAACGTTACACACCGCAGAATTGACCAATGTATTGGTGCAACGTTTGGGCGTAACGCCAGAGCAAGCCACTGGTGGCGCGGGTGCATTGTTACAAATTGCAAAAACGCGCATGAATTCTGAAGATTTTGCAAAATTGTCGCAACGTGTTCCCGATGTTTCGCAACTGCTCGCGGCTGTTCCTGTTTTACAACCTCAATCGGGATTAGGTGGTTTGGCTGGAAAATTGGCGGGGTTATCGGGCGACCATTCAATCAGCACAGCATTGACCGCTGTATCAATTTTTCAACAACTTGGCATGAAACCCGAAACGATGCAACGCTTCATTCCTGTGATTGTCGATTATGCTCGAGGCAACACCGATGCAGCAATTGCGGACGGTTTAGGTGTCGCTTTATCAACACAAAAGAAGTAATTTTGTTCAAAATCGCAAAGCCTGTGTGATAATAAACTGAGTAAAAACTTCCTTTTTCAACGAATAAACGAGAACAAAAAATGGACGAAAATAAAAAAAAAGCCTTAGCCGCCGCGTTAATGCAAATTGAAAAACAATTTGGCAAAGGTTCAGTTATGCGGATGGGTGATGTCGATACTGCAAAAGATATTGAAGTTGTTTCAACGGGATCGCTCAGTTTAGATATTGCGCTGGGTTGCGGTGGGTTGCCACGCGGTCGAATCGTTGAAATTTATGGTCCTGAATCATCGGGCAAAACGACGTTGACGTTACAAGTTATCGCTGAAATGCAAAAACTTGGTGGAACTGCGGCGTTTGTCGATGCAGAACACGCTTTGGATATTAACTATGCGGGGAAACTGGGCGTTGATATTGCTGAATTACTCGTTTCACAACCTGACACGGGCGAGCAAGCCTTAGAAATTACCGATTCGTTAGTGCGTTCAGGTGCGGTGGATATTGTGGTTATTGATTCTGTTGCGGCGTTGACACCTAAAGCTGAAATTGAAGGTGATATGGGCGATTCGCACATGGGTTTACAAGCTCGTTTGATGTCGCAAGCTCTGCGTAAATTAACCGCAAACATTAAACGCTCGAATACGTTGGTGATTTTTATCAATCAAATTCGCATGAAAATTGGCGTAATGTTTGGTTCACCCGAAACGACAACGGGCGGTAATGCGTTGAAATTTTATGCGTCGGTGCGTTTAGATATTCGTCGCATTGGTGCGGTGAAAAAAGGTGACGATATTATTGGTAACGAAACGCGCGTGAAAGTTGTGAAAAACAAAGTCGCCCCACCGTTCAAACAAGCCGAGTTTGAAATTTTATACGGGGAAGGCATTTCGTTTGTCGGCGAATTAGTTGATTTGGGTGTCAGTTACGGTTTTGTGCAAAAAGCGGGTTCGTGGTACAGCTATGGATCAGAAAAAATCGGGCAAGGCAAAGACAACGCTAAAATTTTCTTCAAAGAAAATCCCGTGAAAGCTAAAGAACTTGAAACTAAAATTCGTGAAGAAGCCTTCAAAAAACCGTTGCTGGCGGTCAAAGAATTTGAACCTACTGAAGACGAAATTGACGTAGGCGCACCGTTATAAAAAAACCTGCTGTGAATTCCCTTGCTCATGACATCAAAAACCAATGCTTACGGCTGTTGGCTCGTCGTGAGCATTCGCAAAAAGAATTACTCACCAAATTGATGCAAAAAGGTTTTGAACCCGATGACATTCAAGCCGTTATTGATGATTTAGCGCAAAATAATTGGCAAAGTGACGACCGTTTTGCGCAATGTTATGCACGGTCTCGATTACAAAAAGGATTTGGTGCAGTTGCCATTCGCTACGAACTTAGTCAAAGAGGCATAGATGTTGCTGTTAACGCTTTAAATGACGCGATGTTGACAGTCGCGGATGATTGGCTTGATTTGTTGACGAATGTTTACATCAAAAAATACGGCGACATTTCTCCAATCACCCGCCATGACTGGTCAAAACGCAGTCGATTTTTATTACAACGTGGTTTTTCGAGTTTGCAAATTACGCAATTCGCTAAATTGTACGTTTTATTCCTTCCTACAAAATTTTAATCACAAACAAACACACAAACTCATTATGAAAACTATGACTAGCGCAGAAGTACGCTCTGCTTTTTTAGACTTTTTTAAACAACACGGACATTCGGTTGAGCCTTCGAGTTCACTTGTGCCGCACAATGACCCCACTTTGCTTTTTGTCAATGCAGGTATGGTGCAGTTTAAAGATATGTTTTTAGGGCGTGAACAACGCGAATTTACGAGAGCCGTGACTTCACAACGTTGCGTGCGTGCGGGTGGTAAACATAACGATTTGGAAAACGTCGGTTACACGGCGCGGCATCATACGTTTTTTGAAATGCTCGGCAATTTCAGTTTTGGCGATTATTTCAAAAAAGAAGCGATTCATTTTGCGTGGGAATTTTTGGTCAATGTGCTTGAAATCCCAAAAGAAAAATTGTGGGTCACGGTGTTCGATGAAGACGACGAAGCAGCAAACATTTGGATTCAAGAAATCGGCGTTTCACCTGACCGTTTATCACGCATTGGCGCGAAAGATAATTTTTGGTCAATGGGCGACACAGGACCTTGCGGGCCTTGCAGTGAGATTTTTTATGATCACGGCGAAGACGTTTTCGGCTCACCTCCAGGAACACCAGACGAAGACGGCGATCGTTATATTGAAATTTGGAATTTAGTTTTCATGCAATACGACCGCGCTGCCGATGGCACATTGACACCTTTGCCAAAACCGTCTGTTGATACTGGCATGGGTTTAGAGCGAATTTCTGCCGTGATGCAAAATGTGCATAACAACTACGATATTGATTTGTTCCAAAATATCGTCAAAGCCGTGGCGAAATTAGCCAACATGACGGATTTAACAAATAGCTCATTGCGCGTGATTGCTGACCATATTCGTTCATGTGCGTTTATGGTGGTCGATGGCGTGATGCCTTCAAACGAAGGGCGCGGTTATGTGTTACGCCGCATTATTCGTCGTGCGATTCGTCACGGTTATCGTTTGGGAATTAGTGATATTTTCTTTTACAAATTGGTCGCACCACTCGCCCAAGAAATGGGCGATGCCTTCCCCGAATTACGCAAAGAACTCGAACAAGTTGAAAAAGTGTTAGAACGTGAAGAAAAACGTTTTGCTGAAACGTTAGGGCAAGGCATGAAAATTTTGGAAGCGTGCGTTGCGAAAATGGCTGGAACAGTCATTGAGGGCGAAACCGTTTTCCAACTTTATGACACTTACGGTTTTCCAGTGGATTTAACGGCTGATTTTGCGCGTGAACATAATTTAACCGTTGATTACGCGGGTTTTGAAATCGCAATGGAAGCGCAACGTGATAGAGCGCGTTCTGCGAGCCATTTTGGTGCAGATGCACACAAAAATATCGAACTCGATTCACAAACGGATTTTACGGGGTACGAAAATTTGCACGATACCGCGCAAATCGTGGCGTTATTCAAAGGCGGCGAAGCAGTTGAACAGTTGAATTTTGGCGAAGAAGGCGTAGTTGTTTTGGACAAAACACCTTTTTACGGTGAATCAGGCGGACAAATTGGCGATAGCGGAACGATTAGCGCAGATGGCGCGACCTTTGACGTTTTGGACACCCAAAAACAAGTAGGCAGTTTATTTTTGCATCAAGGCAAAATCAGTGTTGGCACGTTGAAAGTCGAACAAAATGTAGTTGCCTCTGTCGATATGACAAAACGTAAAGCCACCGAATTAAACCATTCAGCGACGCATTTATTACACGCGGCATTGCGTCAGACTTTGGGTGAACACGTCGCGCAAAAAGGCTCGCTCGTGAATACCGAACGGTTACGTTTCGACTTTTCGCATTTTGAACCATTGACCGCTGACGAAATCGCCACAATGGAACGTTTGGTGAATGAACAAATCCGTTTGAATAATGCGGTTTCAGCGCAAGTGATGGCGAAAGACGATGCAGTCAAAGCAGGCGCGATGGCGTTATTCGGTGAAAAATATGGCGCAGAAGTGCGCGTGTTAAAAATCGGTGAATTTTCCACCGAATTATGTGGCGGCACACACGTTGCTCGCGCTGGCGATATTGGTTGCTTCAAAATTATCAGCGAAAACGGCGTAGCCGCTGGCGTGCGACGCATTGAAGCGGTCACAGGTGCAAACTGTTTAGCGTGGTTCGCGCAACGTGAAAGCGCGTTGGTGCAAATCGCCGATTTGGTCAAAGGCACACCCGATAAAGCCGTCGAAAAAGTCGAACAACTCGTTGAACGGGCGCGTGGTTTGGAAAAACAGTTAGAGCGTTTGAATTCAAAATTAGCGAGTGCGACAGGTGATGAATTGATGGCGCAAGCGGTCGAAATAAACGGTGTGAAAGTGTTGGCGACAACGGTTGAAAATGTCGATGCCAAAATTTTGCGTGAAATCGTCGAGCAGTTGAAAAATAAATTACATAACGCGGTTGTCGTGTTAGCGGCAGTGGAAGGCGAAAAAGTCAGCGTGGTGGCGGGTGTTTCAAAAGACCAAACGGCAAAAGTTAAAGCTGGCGAATTGGCGAATTTTGTTGCCGCAAAAATCGGTGGTAAAGGTGGCGGCAAACCTGATTTAGCACAAGCTGGCGGGAATAATCCTGCGGCGTTGGCGGGGGCGTTGGGTGAGGTTGGTGAATTGGTGCGTGGGTTGTTGAATTGAGGTTAATTGTAATTTTAGGAGATGGACGTGCTGAACAAAGAAGAAGAAAAAGAACTAGATAAAGAAATGCTCGAAAAATATGGCTCTCCGTGCATACTTGATGGGATTACAAACATTGAAAAGTTCTACAATGCCAAAAACAAAAATGGCAAATGTCAGATACTTTGGATTTTGAAAGAGGCAAACGATCCTTCAGGTAACGGATGGAATATGAGGGGGTTTCACCAAGATGTAAGGAGCTATAACAAATGGCAGCAAACTTACAAACTGATAGTACAAGTTTCACACGGTATTTTTAATGACATTTATGATTACGGAGAAATACCAAACCCAGATGCCATAGTGGATACAATGCACGACATTGCATTTATCAATGTTAAAAAAGTTGGTGGTGGATCGAGGGTTAATCAAAAAGAGGATGAAATTAGTCAACATTACAAAAAGCACAGCGTTTTTTTGCACAAACAAATCGAGAAAATAAGTCCAAACATCATCATAAATTGCAGTGGAGTTTGGCAATTATTTGAAGATTTATCTGTTTCTCCGATCAAAGCTGCTGCTCCTTTTCACCACTCATTTAACGATGGCAAGTTGATTATCAACGCATATCATCCAGGTCAAAGCACGATAACACAGGATAAGTATTTTGACGTGATAGCCGAAATCAGAAAATTATCTGGTCGTTGATGTTATGAAATTATCCACGAGATTGATTTCTGCTTTTGAATCCTGTTGCCGCGCAAGCCGATAACATTCGTCAGCGTTTACAGGAGCTGTGTCAAACCAAAACCTGCTACGCCACGATGAATGAAGCGTTAAAACGAATGGGGAAAAATGAACATGAGCTGTTACGGGTCTTAGATAAACCCTATTT
>CAIRCR010000264.1 GCA_903877065.1 uncultured Pseudomonadota bacterium | reverse complement strand
GGCAATGCGGCTGATGCCATCAGTGGCGGAACGTTTGCGTATGAGTACACATCCTGTTGAATACGATATGTATTACAGCTTATAAAAACTTTTGGGTTTTTATAGTCGGTGCAAATCAACTCACATTGAGCAGATATTAAAGATAATTTTTCGTTTTAAAGTAAATTTTCTAGCTCTGCTCAATGTAAGATTAAATTGAAATAAGCACAGAGTTTACCAAAACAAAAAACCGCCCCCGTTTTCATCGAAGGGCGGTTTTTTTAAATCAATCACCAATCAATTTGTCATAAGCCGCATGACTACCAATCCAAAACCACTGCACACCCTCTGGCACGGGAACACCCAATGCACGATAATCTAAACTCACACGAACACTCCGAAACCTGCCATTTTTAATGAGCTTAAACTGCAATGACGGATGTTGTGGATTTTGTTTCAATAATTAATAACTATCGCGTGCTTGTTTTTTAATGTTCAAAGGCAATTCATCAAAACATCGCCAAAATTTAGAGGATGCAAAATGCCTCACAATTCAGTCACCAAACCACTCTGATATTCTGCCAATGCTTCATCGGCTAACGTATCTAATTTTCCTGCTTGAGCATCACGCTCAATTTGCTTATCCCAAATGTTGCTGTAAAACTCCGAAAACCAACGTTGCAGCTCGGCTAACTCAGGTTCGGGTAATTGTTGAATTGCGTCTTCGATAACTTCAATAGAGAGCATAAATTTTTCCGAAAATACTTAAAAACCAAAATTTTACCACAACAAAAAACCGCCCCCGTTTTCATCGAAAGGCGGTTTTTTTGATGGCTGTTATTTTACGAATGCAACGGGATAATTCGGATGTTGCGGGTTAATCGTGAGCGTTTTTAAACGTGGATGAACCACCAAATCCATTGCCTCCATTGGAATCACACCTAATAACGCTTCATTTCCCAAAACAACTGCTTCCGTGACATACGTTCTATTTTCAAAGGCAATTTCAATCGGTGCAATTTTTGGTACTTTGCGCTGATGTCCATCGGCTAAAGTTACTACTTGTGTAGAAACTTCGGTCGTATCAAAGCCAAGTTGAAACGCAATTTCCTCCGTCACACACATAAAAGTCGCGCCAGTATCAACTAACGCCTCTATGTCAATTTGTTGCTTGCCAAAAAGATTGGTAAGTTTGAGCTTTGCGTAAGTTAATCCCATTGCCTTTCTCCACAAGTTTAAAAACAAAAATGCTACCACAACAAAAAAACGCCCCCAGTTTGCACTGAAAGGGCGGTTTTGTTTTATCTAATTACGCAAGCTCTAATTCGCGAGGTTCAGGGATTTCAAAACCTTTAGATTTCAATGCCGCAATCGTCGTACTTAACGCATCACGTCCATTTTCAATGGCTTCAATAATCGTTTCACCATCCGAAATACATTCAGAAAAATCAGGATAAGAAATCAAAAAACCACCGCCATTTTCTTGAGATAACGGATAAATTTCAAAAGGGTAATCGTCTGGATTAAACACAGCTTACCTCCTTCACAAAAGTGACAAATTTTTTAATATAAATCGGTTTAATAGGGCGATGTGCGGGAACTGGCAATGTTCGCCCATTTTCAGAAACAAAAACACAATGACTACCTCCATCATGTCGCCAATCAATTCCATGTTGTCTTGCGACCGTTTGCAATGGAGCAATTTGCCAATCACGCGGATTTTGGCGCATTGCTGATAATAATTTTACTGCCGTGTTCATAAAATCTACTCATTCAAACAAGCGCAAATCATACCACAACAAAAAACCACCCCCAGTTTGCACTGAAAGGGCGGCTTTTTATTACAAATTACATTATTAACAGATTGCCCCACCTGTTGCAGTTAGACACGTTCCACCAACCGTCCAAGTAACTTTTCCGTTTAAAACAGAAGGCGTTAATACATAGGTTTC
>CAIRCR010000263.1 GCA_903877065.1 uncultured Pseudomonadota bacterium | reverse complement strand
CTCTATATTCAAGAGCAGTAAAACTAAAATTGGGTCGTCGCCAAGCGGTAAGGCACGGGGTTTTGATCTCCGCATACCAAGGTTCGAATCCTTGCGACCCAGCCAATAAATCTCTGCTACGCTTATACATTCATGGGGTGTTTGAATGAGTGACACCAATCTAATGGTGTTTTCTGGAAATGCTAATCCAGCTTTATCTGAGGGCATAGTAAAAAAACTCAATATGCGTCTTGGTATGGCAACTCTAGGTCGTTTTAGCGACGGTGAAATTGCATTTGAAGTTCAAGAAAACGTACGAGGAAAAGAAATTTTCGTCATTCAGCCAACGTGTTCACCAACAAATGAAAATTTGATGGAATTACTGGTGATGATTGATGCACTAAAACGTGCATCGGCTGCAAAAATAACTGCGGTAATGCCTTATTATGGTTACGCTAGACAGGATCGTCGCACCCGTTCTGCACGAGTTTCGATAAGTGCAAAGTTAGTTGCAAAAATGATTGAGCAATCTGGCGCAAGTAGTGTGTTGACAGTTGATTTACACGCCGATCAAATTCAAGGCTTTTTTGATATTCCTGTTGATAATGTTTACTCATCCCCTATTTTACTTGGCGATATTTGGCGACAGCAACATGATAATCTAATTGTCGTATCACCAGATGTCGGTGGTGTTGTTCGCGCTAGAGCTTTGGCAAAGCGATTGGGTGATGCTGATTTAGCTATCATCGATAAGCGTCGTCCAAAAGCTAATGTCTCAGAAGTCATGCACATTATCGGTGATGTTTCTGGGCGAACTTGCATTTTGGTTGATGATTTAGTGGATACGGCTGGTACGCTCTGTCATGCAGCTAGTGCATTGAAAAAAAATGGTGCAATTAAGGTTGTTGCATATTGCACCCACCCTGTTTTGTCTGGTTGTGCAATGACAAATTTACGCCATTCAGAGCTAGATGAATTGGTTGTTACAGATACTATTCCTCTGAGTCAGACTGCTGTCGATTTAGGGCGTATCAGGCAATTAAGCGTAGCAGAGATGCTTGCCGAAACAATCAGGCGTATTTCGGTTGGCGAATCTGTCAGCTCGATGTATGTGGATTAAAAACAAAAATAACGTGCGAAACGCACAAGGTAATTGAAATGTCTAATGTATTTGAATTTATTGCAGAAGCTCGTACAGAATCGGGTAAATCTGAAGCAAGAAGAATTCGCCATGTTGGTGGTGTACCTGCTGTAGTTTATGGTCACGGTCAGCCACAAATGTTGTCGTTAAATCACAATGAAGTTTTAAAACATCTATCACATGAAGAAGTTTATTCACACATTTTGGATTTAGCAATTGACGGAAAAACAGAAAAAGTAATTTTGAAAGGTGTGCAACGTCATCCTGCAAAGCCACGAGTTATTCATCTTGATTTTTTACGCATTAACTTAGCTGATCGCATTAAAGTTCATGTGCCATTGCATTTTATCAATGAAAGCACTGGTTTAGGCGGTAAAAAAGGTGGTGTAGCAACTCACACGATGACAGATGTCGAAGTTTTGTGTTTACCTGCATCATTACCTGATTTTATAGAAGTTGACTTGGCAACACTTGATGTTGGTCATTCCATTCATTTGTCAGAGATTAAATTACCTCTAGGTGTACAAATTGTAGAATTGACACACGGTGCGGATCACGATTTGCCAGTTGTTTCTATGTTGGCACCTAAAGCAAAGACTGAAGAATAAGCTGTGATTAAGTTAATTGTTGGTCTGGGGAATCCAGGGCAGGAATATGAAAAAACCCGGCATAACGCTGGGTTTTTGTTTTTAGATTATTTATTTTCTGGGGCGTGGCTAAATGAGCCGCGTTTTAATGGTCAAACGGCGATATTAAAAATTGGTAACAATTCGATTCGATTGCTTAAGCCTATGACATTTATGAATAGAAGTGGTCAAGCCGTTGGTAATATGACGCGATACTACAAAATAAATTTAGATGAAATTTTAGTCGTGCATGATGAGCTAGATTTTAGCCCTGGCATTATTAAATTGAAAAAAGGTGGTGGTCACGCTGGACACAATGGATTGAAGGATATTATTTCCCACTTAAACAGTAATGATTTTTACCGTTTGCGTGTTGGGGTTGGTCGTCCAAATTCAAGCGAGCAAGTCGCAAAATATGTGTTATCTGAGCCAGAAAAAGCTGAGTCGATGGAAATTTTTTCCGCCTATGCTAAAGCTGGTTTTTATATAGAGCAAATTGTTGACGAAGATATTGTAAAGGCGATTAGCAATTTAAATCTCAGGTGAGTATATTCCCCGCCACTTGTGGAGCATGAGTAAGATTACTAATTTAGTCCGCGAAGAGGCTCAACTTAATACCAGCAATTCTCATTATGAAAACCGCTCGTGTTGTATAAGGAACACCAAGTGAAAAAATGAAGATAAGCGATGGCATCACCATTTGAATCGAACAAAATATCAGTCCCGAGTTTAAGTCAGGAATCTGTAACAGCTCATGTTCATTTTTCCCCATTCGTTTTAACGCTTCATTCATCGTGGCGTAGCAGGTTTTGGTTTGACACAGCTCCTGG
>CAIRCR010000262.1 GCA_903877065.1 uncultured Pseudomonadota bacterium | reverse complement strand
TGAATTGTAGCGCGTAATTTTTTTAAATTGTTCAAATCAGCTTGTTCACGATTCAATGCCACGACTTCGCCCAACGATAAAAGTGTTCGCGCCAATTCCCAACCGACTTGTCCATTTCTGCCGATTAACAAAATTTTCATGCGAAAACCTCTGCGTCACGCAAATTTAAACCTTGTGCGTCTTTTGCGGACAAAAGTGGATCGGTAATTCCCCAATCAATGCCGATTTCTGCATCATTCCAGCGCACACACCGTTCAAATTCTGGCGCGTAATACTGAGTTGTTTTGTAGAGAAAATCAGCGGTTTCAGATAACACTAAAAAACCGTGAGCAAATCCAGCGGGAACCCAAAATTGACGATGATTTTCGCCGCTCAATTCAACACCGTGCCATTTTCCAAATGTCGGTGACGATTTTCGTAAATCGACAGCAACATCAAAAACGCTACCACTCACGACACGAACTAATTTTCCCTGCGGTTGTTGAATTTGATAATGCAAGCCACGCAGCACATTTTTACCAGAGCGCGAATGATTGTCTTGAACAAAATTCACCTCTAAACCCGTGAGAGTTTGAAAGGTTTTTTGATTGAAACTTTCTAAGAAAAAGCCGCGTGAATCGCCAAAAACTTTGGGTTCAAAAATAAATAAATCAGGAATGGGGGTTTTAATAAGGTTCATAAATTCACTTAATCATTAAAAGAAATAAAACCATAACGATACCAGATTTTAGCGTTAATAACTCACGCGAATCCCCACTTCTGCGCTACGTCCCGCTTCAGGCGCAAAATTTCTCAAATATGACACAGAACTTCGGATATTTTCATCGAGTAAATTTTTACCTTTCGCAAATAACAACACTTCCGAATTTGCAAAACTGGCAATTTTGTATTGCGTGCCGACGTTCAATAATAAGTATGCGGGCGTGGTGGTTTCATTTTCTCCCGAATGCGTTTGTGATTCGCCGCGTGTGAATCTGACATTTCCCAAAAAATCATTTTTTTCGTAACTGAGTTGCGTGCCATAACGTAGCGGTGGCATTCTCGGAACATCGCCGCCATTTTCAAACGTGCCGCGTGTGTAATCACCAAACAACGTTAAATCCACCGCGCCATATTTATTATCTAGTAACGGAAAAACTGTTTTTGCCTCAAACCCTTTGAAAATCGCGGCTTGTTGCTCACTGTGTAAAAGCGGGAAACATTCTGTGCAATCAGAATCTTTTGCCACAAATTCGCCGTCTTCTGCATTAAAAAGTTGTGCCGAATCGCGTTGTTGGTAAATGTAATCGCTCACCCAATTATGAAAAAAGTTGAAATCGGCTTGCACCCACGACGCATCAAATTGATAACCCAAATCTAAATTGCTGGACAATTCTTTTTTCAAATTCGCGTTGCCGATTTCATAACTGCGCGTCGCGTGATGAAAACCGTCAGCAAACAATTCTTGAATTTGCGGCGCACGTTGCGAATGGGTGAACGCTAAACTCAGTTTATTTGCCGAATTGACTTGCCACATCACTGACATCGAACCGCTTAACGGAATGTAGGAAACATCGTTGCGCCCTTCTGGCGTGATTTGCGCCGATTCAGTGCGACCGCCTAATTCGTAAGTTATCGCGCCAATTTTTAAAGATTCGACGTTAAAAATCCCGTAAGTTGAAATATCAGACTTAGGAACAATTTTGCCTTCTTCGCCTAAACCTTGAAAGGTGCTATTTGTGGATTGAAAGCCTAAAACGCCTTTGTTATTTTTCAAAATCGGTGCGTGTTCGAGTTCAAAACGGCTTTCGTAAGTTTCATTTAAAAACGTCGTTCCCGCGACATTGCCATCAAATTCTGTGTGTGCATAATCGGTGTAACCCAATTTGAGTTTGGCTTTTTCAATGAACGAGAATGGATGATTGAGCTGACTTTTAAAATCGTATTTGGTTTGTTTCATTTCAACATGAACAGGCGTTTCGCCGTGTCCATCGGGTGGAATGCCATAATTTTTTTCGTTCTGATTGATTGCCGCACCTATTAAACCCGTTTCGCCAATCACCGAAAAACCCACGCTACCTCCTCGCGCCCAACTTTGTGTATTGTCCGTGAAGCCATAAGCATTTTGTAATTCACCTGCTGGAACAGCATTAAAACTAGGGTCGTGTTGACGCGCTCGTGCTTCATCAATTGCCGTGCCACCAATGCTGGTATTTCCCGCGTCACGATAAAAACCATCAAGGTGATACGCAAACAAACCTTTTCCGCCTTCCAATTTTAACGCGCTAGATGTTTCGTCAGTTGCCGAATCGTAACGTTGCTCTGCCGCGCCGCCTATAATTTTGTCGAATTGTTTTTCTGGAATGCGATTGTCAATCACATTGACAATTCCGCCCATCGCACCGCTGCCATAACGCAACGTTTCTGCACCGCGTAAAACTTCAATTCGTTCAGCAATAATTGGGTCAACACCTGTTGCATGGTCGGGACTTAATGACGATAAATCATTGTTGCCTAAACTGTTTTGCATGACTTTGACACGCGAACCCGATTGACCGCGAATGACAGGAATGCCAACGCCAGAACCAAAAGATTGATTGGTTACGCCGAGTTCATTTTGCAAGGTTTCACCCAACGTTGAACCGACTTTTGAACGCAATTCTGCACCGTTTAAAATCGTAATCGGATGCGCCGAATCATCAACCGATCCCACAAACGGTGCGCTGACAATCATGTCGTCGAGTTTTTGCACATTTTCTTGTGCATAAACGGGGGTTGCGATGAGTAAAAGACACGACGTTATTTTAGTAAATGTCATGATAAAAGCTCCGAAGATAAAGCAGTCGTTGAATTTGCACAATCAGAGCAAATTCCATGAATTTCAATCGCTTTGCTGTGTACGATAAATTTTGCATTTTGTAATTCCTGCGCGAGGGCTTGCATCACTAAGTCGGCGTGACGTTCTTCAACGTTTTCGCACTACTTAATATCTAATGTTGCTTTCATAAAAACCATTATTGTTTATCGGAATGTGTAAACATTTTGCTGTGTTTATATTCGATTGTCATATTGTTTTTTCCTCTCCTGCTGTTATAATGATTTGTGATGATTCCATTTGCTGTGCCTCAGTTATTAATCTCCTCATGATGAAAAAATAAAAAAACACTGTTGAAATGGGC
>CAIRCR010000261.1 GCA_903877065.1 uncultured Pseudomonadota bacterium | reverse complement strand
TCTTTTTCAAAAAAATTTGAAAATCATGTTGCCGCTATCAAATACTTCCTTTTCCACTACAACTTATCCAAAGCAGCATTACTTGTGTAGCACTACCAGCAGCATTACTTGTGTAGCACTACCTAAAAAAACAGGAGGCAATAACAATGCAGCACGTCAGCAACCATCTAAAAAACTTTCAGCCGTCGAACGAGCGGAACTCGCAAATCCCATCTACGAAGACTTCATTGAGTACGACGACTCCACAACAAACCGCAATTAAGTCCTCAAACAACGTTGTCGCACATTTTTGGCGGGCAATGACGCAAATGTACGGGGCGCAGTGGATTTCGTCATTTGGTGAAAAGGCAAACGCGGCATGGACATCTGAATTACAAAAATTAACTGCCGCTGAGATTGAATTGGGCATTGAGCAATGTAAACGGTCGGGGTCTCAATTTGTGCCGAACCTGCCGCAATTTTTAGTGTATTGCGTACCGATTGAAACCGACACGCCAGAACAACGAATACAAGCGGCAAATGCGGGGGCAGCAGCGGCGCGTTTGCGCTTACCAAGACCACAAGCAAGCGAGGAGGTAAAAAACGCCGAGAAGGCAAAAATTAGGGCATTACTTGGTGAAGTCAGCAAACCGACCTTAAACGCTGAGGATGCGGCTAAAAAACAAGCCGCCATGATTGAAGCGGCAAGTCGATTATTACAACAGGATGCAGCATGACAAACGATGAAGCGTTACAGCGACTCGAAGCTCTAACCCAAATTCTTGAGCAAGAGCAAAAACAGCTCGAATACACAGCTTTTGCAACGCTGGTTGAGCTGCGAATGATTCACAAAATACTATCGAAAAACAAGGAGGCAAAAAATGAAAAAAGGTAGTTGGAAACGAAAGCGCGGGTTGTATCCGCACTGGACGAGAGTGCGAGAGATTTTGGAACTCGCAGAATTTAGACGCAAAAAAGCCGCTAGTCACAGCGGCTTTTTTGTTGAAACACTTTTAAAAAAATCTGGGGGAATTATGACAGATAACGAATTTTTAGCGCAAATGATTTTACAAGCGCAAAACCTACGCGATGAAGTTGAAGCGTGGCGAGCCATTGATTTTGACGCAATGTTTGACCGTGTTTTTGACAACAATTTTTACGAACAAACCAGCTCAACGGTGGGCTAAATATGAACGCACATTTATTTGATAGCGACTGGGATTATTACGACCAATACGAATGCGAAAAATCACGCAAAGAAGCGCAAGACGAATACGACGCTGATATGGCTGATGTCTACGAAAACGACAAAAACGACGAAAACTACCCTTGGTAATTTTGACATCCCAAGCCTCCATTGGCTTATCTCCTCGCCGCAAGGCACATTCGCCTCGTGTCGGTAAAGCACGGGGCATTTTTTTGGAAGAAACAAAATGACAAATTTAGAATTTTTACTACTGCTCGCAGTTGAAGTGCTGATTGTGAAAGTGTTTTACGACCATCAAGTCACGCTAGACGGCGAAATCAAACGCGAAAAACTTAAACAACGCATTAGAGGTGTTTCATGAGCAAAAACGACAAAGATGCATTCGCGCAAGCGTTAGCAAATTTAAAATATGCGTCAATGCATGGCATTCAAATCGGATTAACCGATGCGGAGTATTTCGCGCATCCTGCTATCAATTGCAGCGGGCTTAAAACAATCCTGCAAAAAACGCCGATGCACTTCAAGCACCAGCAAACCGAACCGCGCAAAGAAACGGCGGCGTTAAAAATCGGCTCGGCAGTTCACTGCTACACGTTAGAAACCATCGCATTTAACGAGCGTTACGTCATCGCCCCAACGCTTGATAAACGGACTAAAGACGGAAAGGCAGCATGGGCAGAATTGGAATCGTCGGGAAGAATTATACTGACCGAGGACGAGGGCGAGCTGGTAATGAATACCGCACGCGCTGTTTTAACTCACCCCACAGCATCAAAACTTTTAGATAACGGAACTCCCGAAACTTCGGTATTTGCGGAAATTGATGGGGTTGAAGTTAAGTGTAAGTGCGATTACTTACGCGCAGGGGCGGCGATTATCGACCTCAAAACCACTGACGACGTTGGCGAATTTAGTCGCTCGATAACGAAGTGGGGTTATGCACAACAGGCGGCTTGGTATCTTGACGTTTTGGAGGCGGCTGGTGAACCCGTCGGAGCCTTTGTATTTGTGGTTGTCGAAAAGAACGCGCCACACGCCGTCGGAATTTTTGAGTTGTCGGAAGATTGGATTGCGCTTGGACGTGAACAAAATCAACGAGCTTTGCAAACGTACAAGCAATGTTTGGAAACGGATAATTGGTTCGGATACAGCGACAGCATCGAGCTTTTAACTCCGCCAGCGTGGGCGTTAAGCCAAGTAAAATAAATTCAATTAACCACCCTAAAGCCTCAGCCTGAAAACTGGGGCTTTTTTTATATCTAAAAGGAAATCAAAATGTCATTAAATAACTTTCCAGTTCAACTCCCATCGCAAAACGTGAACGCGGTGGCACAAACTGACCAAAGCCGCTCAATCGCAGAGGTTCAGGCTGCTCTCATGATTGCTAGAATGAACCCACGCGACCAGCGTCAATCGATGGACAGAATTCTGAACGCCTGCACGCGCCAGCATTTGGCGCGGAGCGCGATTTACCAGTATGCACGCGGTGGAACTAACATCTCAGGCGCGTCTATTCGGCTCGCCGAAGCTATCGCCCAGCAATGGGGCAACATTCAGTTCGGAATTCGGGAGATTGAGCAGATAAACGGCGGAAGCACAGTGCAGGCATTCGCTTGGGACGTTGAAACAAACACGCGCCGCGAGGTTACGTTCCACGTTCCACACGAACGTCGAGCGGGGGGAACCAACAAAAAGCTGACCGACCCACGCGACATCTACGAATTGGTGGCAAATCAAGGCTCACGTCGCTTACGAGCGTGCATCTTGGCGATTATTCCGAGCGACGTGACTGAATCCGCGGTTGAGCAATGCGAGCAAACGCTTATGGCATCGGCAGATGTTTCGCCAGAGGGCGTTAAGCGGCTGGTCGATGCGTTTACGGAATTCGGCGTAACAAAAGAGCAAATCGAGATTCGGATTCAACGACGGCTTGACGCGATTCAACCAGCGCAAGTGGTTAACCTTCGCAAGATTTACACAAGTATTCGTGACGGAATGAGTGCGCCAGATGAATGGTTCGAGGCAGTAGCGAAAAAGTCCCGCAGCGTGGACAGCCTAATCGGCGGCTCTACGGTTGATAAGACAATCGCGCCACCACAAGAACCAATAACGAGCGCGAAGTTAGATACACCAGACCCTTACGCGGAATGGCTAGTCAGATTGGAGACTGTAAAAATTTCCGTGTAAACGCCAAATTGGGAGTTTGATTTTAAAGAACTTTCCAAAATGGTTACACGAAACTAATTACAAGCTCAAAAAACGCAACTTGAGCTTAATGCCAACATTTTAGATTTAGTCGGCAAAAAATCTGATTTATCTGCTCCTGCTCAACAAGGTGGTTATGTGCCTCCGCATGAACAACACAGGCGTGATGTAGCACAGTATAACGCGCAGCAAGCTCCACCACCTTACGATGACGATACTGCGTTTTAATTAAATGCTTTACCCATGCGTGTTGTGGACGCGAAAGCGTGTGAACACGGCAGTCAAGCGTGGGAGTGACTGTTTCATGAATAACCCCACGCAATCTAGGCGGCAAGACTTATCCTTCCCTGCGTAGCAGTTAACAAAGTCAGTCGTATCCAGTTGAGATTAAATCCGCCTCGCTCTCGAAAGTTTGCGGGGCTTTTTTTGGAGTAAAAAAT
This sequence comes from uncultured Pseudomonadota bacterium, assembly GCA_903877065.1. Taxonomy (GTDB): domain Bacteria; phylum Pseudomonadota; class Gammaproteobacteria; order Methylococcales; family Methylomonadaceae; genus UBA10906. Next base: position 194 of record CAIRCR010000261.1, on the reverse strand, counting down.
GGAAACATTTGATTTAAAAGAAGCGGCAGATTTTCTAAAAATACACCCTGAAACCCGACATTCCGCACCCCTATTTTGAAATTCTGGCATTTTATAACAAATTGATATTAAACAATTTTGTTGTTTTGTCTTATTTTTATGCGAATCCATAATGGCAGGATTTTTTCGAGAAAAAGACAAAATCTGAAACAAAT
>CAIRCR010000260.1 GCA_903877065.1 uncultured Pseudomonadota bacterium | reverse complement strand
ATTTCACCGAAACAAAATCACTCGAAAATTTTTTAGATGATGACAACGGCGATTTTGAATTTTTAAACAAAGACGAATACACCTTAATTGAAAATCCAGTGAAGCAAAAAGAATCAGGGTTGATGTTTGTTGGTTATCGAAATAAAGCAATTAGAAAGGCGGGAGTTAGAGAAAATACAGAACATTTATCGCGTGTGCATAAGCAACCTAACCGCATTTATTCTGTAAAAGGAACACACCCGACATTGCCATCTCAAGAATCATCAGGACGTTTTTTTATTTACCTTCCAGACAAAGATACAGTGAGAAAACTCACAATCAAAGAATGCTACCGAATTATAGGTTTCCCAGAAAATTTTAAAATTTCTGAAAGTAAATCCGAAGCCTATAAACAAGTGGGTAATTCTATTTGTATTCCAATGGTGACTGAACTCGCCACCCAAATACTTAACCAACAACTTTTGAGTACACATGAATCACAGCGAATTACTAAAAGAAATTTACAATTCAGCCTTGAATTTGACTACGCCTGATTTGAGCAAAGAACAATCTGTTTTGATTGAGTTGATTGCTAATCACGCATTAAACCAAAAAGGTGTTTATACAGTTTTGGTTACATTGCTAACGCATAAAATTATTGAACCTAATCAAGATGTTCGCTTGCATCAAAGTAATATGGACGGTGGTTTTTCTGGTCGTTCAATCGACACAAAATATATTACGCCGACTTTGAGAGAACTCGGATTACCTTGTATGTCAGAAAGTGGATGGCTTACCCGTTCTCTTGAACAACCTTATGCTTACACGTTGGATTACCAAGGGAAAATCAGCAACACAAAACTAAAACAGGCTTTTCTTCAAATTCTTGATTATGTAGAAAATGAACCAACAACTGCCACGCCGTTATTAACGTACTTGTTGTTTTGTGTGATTCAAAAAAGTAAAAACGACACTGTGTTAATTACGAAAATTGATGATGCAGATATAATGACCATTGACGGCATTATTGCCTTTTTAGAGGCTTGTTTTACCTACAGTTACAAAGATTTTGGTGGGTCAAAATTACCCGTTATTGCATTTCACTGTGTTTTTCAGCAGTTAATTGATGAATTGAAACGCTACGAAGGTTGCACACTGAACAAACTGGGCAGTCATACCGCATCAGATAGAACTTCAAAAACAGCAGGTGATATTGAGATATTCAAAAATGGCGAACTGATTGAATCGATTGAAATCAAATTAGACAAGCCAATCAATGCGGACTTGATGCGACAAGTTCAGCAAAAAATCTACAAACACAATCCAAAACGTTACTGTGTTTTTTCGATTGGACAAATTGTTGAAGCAGAAAACGTTAAAAATATCGTTGGAGAAATCAAAGAAAATCATGGTTGCCAAGTTATCGTAAATGGTGTCGTCCCAACATTGAAATACTATCTCAGGCTTATTATCTCGCTACAAAATTTCATCAACAGTTTTTTAATTGCGGTGGAAAATGATTCAGAACTGAAGCCAATTCATAAAACGATAATTGCTGAATTGGTTGAAAAACATTTCCAATTTTCAGGTAGAAATGAAAATGTTTGCTGATTATTACGAAAAAATAGAGATTGAAGAAAGCGGGTTGTTTGATACGCCAGTCGAGAGCGGTTATCGAAAAAAGGAAAATATCACCGATGCGATGTTGAGTGAATTTAGAACCCAGTACGCAGACATTAAAATCAGCAAAGAAGACATTTTTTATTACGTTTATGGCGTGTTGCATTCGCCCGAATATAAAACGCGCTTTGCCTCTGATTTGAAAAAGATGTTGCCGCGCATTCCATACACGAAGAATTTTTGGGCGTTTAGCCAAGCGGGGCGTGATTTAGCGGCGTTGCATTTGAATTATGAAACGATTGCGCCGTATGCGTTGATTGAAGAAAACAATGGCGCGGCGGATTTCACGGTTGAAAAAATGAAGTTCCCCAGCAAAGCCGATAAGAGCAAGATTGTTTATAACGCACACGTTACGTTGTCGGGTATTCCGTTGGACGCTTACGAGTACGTTGTGAATGGTAAATCTGCGATTGAGTGGATTATGGAACGTTACGCCGTGACGGTTGATAAAGACAGCGGCATCAAAAATAATCCCAATGATTGGAGCGAGAACCCGCGTTATATTTTAGATTTGGTGAAGCGGATTGTGGCGGTTAGCGTGGGGAGCGTTGAGATTGTGAATGGGTTGCCTGATTTGGAGGAAGTGAAGTGATTGCATTACGACAATTAAAACGTGTACCGAAGAATCATCAGATTGTAATTGAAGTCCCAGAGAGCATTCACGAAAACCAAATGATGGAAGTGATTTTGTTATTCAAAGAAACACCTAAAAACTCACTCACCGATAAACTTGCACAATTACAAGCCAGCCAACATGACCCAATGTTTTTAGCCGATTTACAAGAAGTCAATGATGACTTTGCTCACATTGATAATGGGGAGTGGTAATGCGTTGGGAAATTTACTTAGTGAACCTTGACCCAACGATTGGTTCTGAACAAGGCAAGACACGTCCTGTTTTGGTAATTAGCGATGATGAAGTGAATGCGATTTTACCTGTAATAAACATTTTGCCGCTTACCTCGCTCAAACAAGGTCGTCGAATTTACCCAAACGAAGTGTTATTGAAAAAAGAGATTTCTGGATTAGACAAAGATTCGCTGGTGTTGTGTTATCAAATCCGAACTGTCGACAAGAAGCGACTGATAAAAAAATTAGGTGAAGTGAAAAATGACGACATCAGAACTGAAATTATTGATGCGTTGAATTTTCAGTTGGGCTTATAGTCACCGTTTACCATTCACCGCTGAATCAGCACGGAAAATACGCGATAGGAAACGGCTATGTACGCACTAAAAGAAGCAGCTGAAATGACTGGGATGTCTAAATCCACCATCTTCAAAGCCATAAAAAAAGGAACAATTTCAGCATCTAAACAAGAAAATGGGCAATGGATGATTGAACCTTGTGAATTACACCGTGTCTATCCACCGCTGAATTCAAACGAGGTAAACGCGGAAGTAAACGATGAAAATACGCGCTACGACACACAAGAATCAGCGGTGAATCATCGCGGAAATATCGATGAATTAGTCGCGGAATTACGCGGAACGGTCGCGGATTTACGCAGAAGGCTTGATGAATCGGAAACCGAAAGGCGCGTCACGCAAGAGAAGCTAACCTTGCTATTAACCCACAAACCGCAAGGAACAGAACAGCCAGTAATTACATCAAAGAAGGTGAACGCTTGGGTGTGGATTAGCCTCGGAATATCGTGTATTTCAGCGATGATAGCAACGCTTCTTTACTTACAACAATAGGAAATGCTTTTGTTACGGACTTACGAAGCAACGCTGAATAACGGTAAAACCAACGACTATATGAGCAACCAAGTATCGACAATGCACACATTCTGGCGACTGCTCTGATGAATTAAAACATAAAATTGGGTGCGGCTTTTGTTTCGTACAACGAATGTCTACAATTTTGAAACTTTTGTAAAAACTATACGACCCTTTGTGTTTACACAACCGCCTAAAGTAACAGAAGAGTATTTTGTTACTTAGAGGTATCTAAAAATAGCGTTACAGTTTTATCCCATAACGCTCTAACGTTATTCTGCCGAAGTAGCTTTTACAGTTGTTGTACTACACTCAGTATTCCAAAAGAACATATCCCATTTCTTAGTCGTACATTTCTCAACCGCTAATGAATCTTTATCGTTCAGTGAGACATTTGTTACGAATCTTCCCACCGTACAAGCATTCAGCGTGACTAAGCTCAATAGTAAAACAATGTATCTAGCATACAGCTGCATAATTTCCACTCCGAATTTGTTTGTTAAGAGTAGAAATCATTATTTTGCCGCTGGTGGCTGTAGATTCAATGTTGTTTCACTGCATTCTTCATTCCAATAGAAATTGCCATACGCTTTAGTTGTGCATTTTTCTACTGTAACTTTATTAACACCTGTCGATGTCACATTTGTAACATATCTACCAACTGTACATCCCGTTGATAAAATAGCTAAAGCTATTGTTACGATTAGTAAGTATTTCGTTTTCATTGTATGAACCCTTAAAAAAATTTGCTCACAACTCTAACACAAAAGAAAATTAAATTCAGAAACTCATCAGAATCGCGTATGGCTACGGGCGGCTATCCGTGAAACAATCCGCAGCTTTACAGATTCCAGACAATAAACAGGTTTATAGAATGATTCACTTAAAACATTTAATTCCACTCACTTTTTTAGTGGCTAATTCAGTACAAGCGGCTACTGTTCCAAAGATTACCAGCGTTAATGTAACGCCAACATCTGCAACAGCGGGAACGATGTTTAAATTTACGGCGACGCTAAACGCTCCTTTAAGCACAGGCAACAAAGTCAAAATAGATTTGGGCAAAGGTTTAGCGTCTATGACGGGAAGTGGGACTCAATTTGCGCTGTCACGGGCTTTTTATACGATGGGCAAACAAACTTACAAAGTCGGCATTTATAACGCTAAAAATGTGTTGCAAGGCGTTGTCAAAAACGGAACTTATAGTGTTACGTCAGCAGCATTGCTAAATCATGCACCAACATTAACTTCGGCTAATTCTGACAGCAGCACTACAACCATCAATGACACTTACACGGTTACGTTTAACGCCCACGATATAGACGGCAATCTAAAGTCTGTTACCGTGAATTGGGGCGACGGTTCTGCACCAGAAACACTTGCTGCAACCGATGGGCAAGATTTGGCTTTCAATCATATCTATAAAAAGTCAGGTTCGTTTGCGTTGAGTGCCACTGCAACTGATAACGGCACACCCGCTTTAAGCAGCGATAAAGTTACTCAAACCATCACTGTTGTCGAAGCAGGAAAATATACCAAAGTTTGCAATAGTGGGGCTTTGGCTGGTGAAGAAGATTGCCCCGCAAGTCCAGTTTTAGGGAATGCAGCAACCGACTGGGGTTGTACACAAGACGATAAAACAGGCTTAATTTGGGAAGTGAAAACAACTGACGGTGGCTTGCGTGACCAAAGTTACACTTACACTTGGTACGAACCAGATAACACCAAAAACGGTGGTGGTGCGGGTACTTCAAATGGTGGTTCATGCAAAGGCAGTGATTGTGACACTTACTCCTACAAAAATGCCGTTAATAACAAAGGTCTGTGTGGAGCGAGCGATTGGAGATTGCCGACAAAAGATGAACTATTAGGCATTGTTAAAGCTGGTGCAACTAATCCATCAATCGATACCGCTTACTTCCCTAACACACAAAGTTACTGGTTTTGGTCTTCTTCGCCTAGTGCTAGCTATAGTAACCATGCGTGGTTTGTCTTCTTCAGCGGCGGCGGCTCGTACGACGACTTTAAGAGCAGCAACTTTTTTGTTCGGTTAGTTAGGTAGCGGACAGTGATTTGCCTTTTTGTTTCAATACTAAACCGCCGAAGATAGGCGGTTTTTTTATTGTCAAAATTTTAGTGATTGTCTGTCACAAGAAATGGTCAATGGCGCGTACCGTATAATTTTCGGAATGGGTGCGGCGGTAGGTGGTATTTCATGCAACATCATCGTCCAAGTTTGGCTAATGTTGTTTCAATCTATTGGTGAATACGCGCTGTTGCGTTTGCTTGTTACATTCGCTTATCTAAAGTTATGAACAGGACTTTGTTTTACATTTACAGGTGTAAAGAAAACTATAGATTATTTTACGTTTTCAAAAAAACGGTGTAATGCGGGTTTGAAGGTGTAAAAAAACGTGGTTTTACCACTTATTTTACAAGTGTAAAAGATAGTGGTTTACATTGTTTTACAGTCAAAACCCGACTATTTTCAATTCGTTTGCAGTACGGTCAACCGAATAACCAGCATTTACGCACCATACAGCCAACAAAATAAAAAGTTACTGTAAAAGTTACTGCATTTTGTCGCCGTGACTCTATTTTTCGAGTATTAAAAAGTTTTTGAGTGTTGCTTTTTTAAAGAATCGGCTTACACTTTCAAATAGTTTAAAAATTAACAAAGGCTAGTGATTATGACCGCTGAAAAAAAGAAAATGGGACGACCGTTAAAAGATAAAAAAGGTGCTTATCTATGGGTGCCT
>CAIRCR010000259.1 GCA_903877065.1 uncultured Pseudomonadota bacterium | reverse complement strand
ACTTTAGAGCGTAAAACCGATGTGTTAAGTCAAGAAGTCGAAAAACTTCGTACCAATTTATCAATTCCTGAAGAAGCTAAATACAAAAGTGCTTATGGCATGGGACCCGCTGCATCGAAAGTTTATGCGGTTGGAAAAGGACTTTCCATCGGCGGTTATGGAGAAGGAAATTATCAAACAAACGTGAATGATAAAGGCGATGTAAAAGATAACGCGGACATGGAGCGTATGGTTTTATACGTTGGTTATAAATTTACCGACAAAATTTTATTCAACAGTGAAATCGAATTTGAACACGCTAGCACTGGTGAAGGTGCAGAAGAAAAAGGAGAAGTGAGCGTTGAATTTGCGTCGTTGGACTTTTTCATTGACCCGATGGCGAATGCACGAGCAGGGTTAGTTTTAATGCCGATGGGTTTGGTGAATCGAATTCATGAACCGTTATTTTATTTTGGTAATCATCGCCCTGAAGTGGAACAACGCATTATTCCTAGTACTTGGCGTGAAATGGGTGCGGGTTTGTTTGGTTCGATCACACCGAATCTAACTTACACAGCTTATGTGGTGAATGGTTTGGACGCGCTAGGATTTAGTTCGGAAGGGATTAAAGAAGCACGAGGCGGTGGAAGTAATGCCAAAGCCGATAATTTTGGTTACACTGCACGAGTGGATTACGATCCAACATTTGTAAATGGTTTAACGGTTGGCGTGTCGGGTTATGTTGGTAAATCGGGACAAAAACAGTTGAATGCCGATGTTTTAACACAACTTTATGAAGCTCATATTCAGTGGAAATATCGTGGCTTAGAGTTCAGAGCTTTGGGGTCGTTAGGGTTTATTGACGATGCGGGAATTGTTAGCGCGGCGGTGGGGCAAACGATTGGATCACAAAATTACGGTTATTATTCTGAGTTAGGTTATGACGTTCTGCCATTTATTTTACCAAATACAACGCATTATCTTGCACCGTTTGTGCGTTATGAAAGACTCGATACGATTGCTAAAGCTCCAACAGGTTTTGCAGATGATTTGACTAAAGATTGGCAAATTTACCAAATCGGTTTGCAATATAAACCAATTCCCAACGTGGTAATTAAAGCTGATTATCGAAACTACGTTGTTAAACAAGGCGTTCATCCTGATGATTTCAACTTAGGCTTTGGATTTATTTTTTAATTGATAACAAAGGAGCAACCATGTATATATTTTGGTTTGCAAAGCGGTAGAAATGAATGTTTTATTGAAATAGTGCTGCGGATAAAATGAAAATTATCAGATTGCCGTACTCGCTTAACTTAGTCGAGGAAAAAATGAAAGGTGATACTAAAGTTATTGAATGTTTGAATAAAGCGTTAAAAGACGAATTAAAAGCGATTAGCCAAGACTTTCTAATTTAATTCATGGCTGAAAAAAAAACTTGGCGAGGTTCGTTTCTCGTTTATACGCAACCAAAAGTTTTAAGCATGATTGCGTTGGGATTTTCAGCAGGTTTGCCGTATTTGCTGATATTTTCAACGCTTTCCGCGTGGTTACGTGATGAAGGCATTGAACGCTCAGTTATTGGTTTTTTTAGTTGGATAGGCGCGACATACTCAATAAAAATTCTGTGGTCGCCAATTGTCGATAAAGTTCATTTGCCAATTTTGACACGCTTTTTAGGACAACGCCGCAGTTGGATGTTACTTGCTCAAATCGGGATTATTTCAGGCTTGTGTGGGATGGCAAGCGTCGATACACATACCGAATTGGTGACGATTGCGGGCTACGCGATACTTGTGGCATTTTGCTCTGCAACGCAAGACGTCACTATTGATGCGTTTCGGATTGAATCTACAGTGACGGAATATCAAGGTGCAATGGCGGCAATGTACGTCTTGGGCTATCGTTTGGCGTTATTAGTTGCTGGTGCTGGTTCATTTTATATCGCTGAATTTTTTGATTGGCATACTGCGTATTTCGTAATGGCTGCAGCAATGAGTTTTGGTGTTATGACAACACTTCTTTTGAATTCTCCAGTTGAAAACGTTGCCGTATCTTTGTCAAAAAGCACGTTTTTAAATCAAATTCGAGATGCAATCATTCATCCGTTCACCGATTTTTTTACTCGACAAGGAAATTTTGGCTGGATAATTTTGTTGCTGATTTCGATTTATAAAATGAGCGATGTCACGATGGGAGTAATGGCAAATCCGTTTTATTTGGATTTAGGCTTTAATAAAACAGACATTGCCGAAATCAGTAAAATTTTTGGCTTTTTTATGACAATTGCAGGGGCTGCATTAGGTGGCGTATTTGTCGTGCGTTATGGTGTCATGCGTCCGTTATTAGCTGGGGCAATTGTAACTGCAAGCACAAATTTACTTTTTGCAGCCTTAGCCAATACAAAACCAGATTTAGCGTTATTAGCGGCTGTAATTAGTGCCGATAATTTAAGCGGAGGTTTTGCGACAGCAGTTTTTATTGCTTATTTGTCAGGCTTAACAAGTAGTAGTCACACAGCGACACAATACGCATTATTTAGTTCGTTAATGACATTTCCAGCGCAATTAGTCGGAGGTTTTTCAGGAATAATTGTTGATCATTTTGGTTATATCAATTTTTTCATTTATGCGTCGTTAATTGGTTTGCCAGCAATTTTTTTAGTTGTTTGGTTATGGCACCGAGAACGTGCATATAGGCTACATTTATAAAAGGTGCAAGCCCAGCCACACACGGTTAGAATGACGTACTTCTTTATCAATAGCATAGGCAAAAAAATGATTAAAAGTATGACGGCGTTTTCTAGTGGCGAATCTGAATTGGGTGATTTAGTGGTTAATTGTGAGCTGCGTACAGTTAACCATCGTTATTGTGACATTACGCTCAAAATTCCAGACCGATTAAGATTTATTGAAGGCGACGTACGCTCCATAATTAGCGGTAAACTCAGTCGTGGCAAAATTGAGTGTGCGTTAAGCTATAAAAAACAAAACCGCGACGGACAATCATTTAGCGTCAATATGGAAGCGGTTGCTGCGCTATTAAAAGCGACGCAACAAATTGAACATTTGATGCAATCCCCCGCGCGGTTTTCGGCACTCGATATTTTAGCGTTACCAGCGATTCAACATGAAGCGAGTGTTGACAGACAATTGTTGCATGACGGTCTAGTTACATTGATTAAACGCACGCTGGCACAACTCATTGAAACTCGGGAGCGCGAAGGTCGTCAACTTGCCACGTTAATTGAAGAGCGTTGTTGTCGAATGCAACAATTTGTCACACAGGCGGCGCAACGTATGCCCGAAGTGTTAATTAACATTCGCGCAAAATTACAAGAACGCGTTACCGAATTAGTCGCAAATCCCGATACGGATCGTCTTGAACAAGAACTGGTACATTTAACTCAAAAGCTCGATATTGCTGAAGAATTAGATCGTTTAAGCACGCATATTAACGAAGTCGTGAGAATTATGAAACAAGCAGAACCTGTGGGCAGGCGATTGGATTTTTTAATGCAAGAAATGAATCGTGAAGCAAATACACTCGGTTCAAAAGCTGCCGATATTGAAATGACGCAAATTGCTATCGAATTGAAAGTGTTAATCGAACAAATGCGTGAGCAAATCCAAAACATTGAATAAAACTATGAAATCTCCAACCGTTTTTAATTGCCCGTTATTCACTGCGGGCTTCGGAACCTTTTTTTTACTGGCGGGTTTTTCTGCCTTGACTTTGCTGATTATTTGGCAAGGTATGACCCAAGGTACAGTCAGTGATTCAGCGTATTTTTTGGGTACTTATTGGCACGCCCACGAAATGTTACTGGGTTATACCGTTGCTGTAATTACTGGTTTTTTACTCACGGCTGTCAGTAATTGGACAGGAAAAATTATCCTGCAAGGTGAAGCCTTAGCGGGTTTGAGTTTACTGTGGTTGTATGGACGAATTTTGCCATTTTATGCGGGTTCATTACCAAATGAATTGATTGCACTGGTTGATTTTTGCTTTTTACCTACAGTTGCTTTTGTTATTGCTAAAACGTTAATTAGCACTAAAAATTATAAAAATTTGATATTTGTTGGCGCATTGATGTTTTTAACATTGGGCAACGGATTGATTCACGCACAAATGCTGGAATTTTGTAGTTACACCGCGGCGACAGGTATTCAAATTGTGTTGGCGACCATTGTGTTAATGATTTTGGTAATTGCAGGACGAGTGTTTCCATTTTTTACTGAGCGTGGCTTGAAAGGTGTTTTAATTCCGCGTAATCCATTGCTCGATATTTTAGCGATTGGCAGTGCCACAATTTTATTTACACTGCAGTTATTGAGTATTTCAGGCACATTTTTGGCGTTAGCTGCATTAACAACGGCGATTTTAAATGGCTGGCGATTGGTCAGCTGGTTTGTATTTAGAATTTTGTTTGTACCGTTGTTGTGGGTGCTTTATTTGGGTTATGGCTGGTTAATTTTTGGTTTTATTTTCATGGCACTTTCAGCGTGGAATTTGATTTTACCGTCATTAGCTTTACACGCCTTCACTGTTGGTGGCATAGGTGTTTTGACATTGGGAATGATGGCAAGAGTATCGTTAGGACACACAGGGCAATCAATGAAAGCGTCGAATGTGATTGCCAGCGCGTTTGTGTTAATCAATATTGCCGCTTTTTTTCGTGTTGTGTTGCCAATGAGCGTTTCTTCTTGGTCTAGTGTGTCAATTTATTTGGCAACATTGGCGTGGTTGGCAGCATTTGCATTGTTTATGTTTTTTTATGTACTGATATTCACCAAAGTACGTTCTGATGATGAGACGGGCTAATTGAACCCAAAAACCTGCTCTTATCTATTTGTCGGCGTTGGTGCATAACAATAGTTCGGACAGTTTCTTCAACCTGCTATGCCGAAATAACGAAGCTCGGAATAAGCAGAAGAGGATTTAATCGAATTCAGGTCGATAGCTAAGTTGCAAGAAATACGCTCAAGAAATAACGTGTTGAAAAATATACGT
>CAIRCR010000258.1 GCA_903877065.1 uncultured Pseudomonadota bacterium | reverse complement strand
CAGTGCCTGGTGAACCATATAAAAATACATTCACGCCTTGCTGATTTTTATCAACACTGTGTTTTAAATACGGCAACATTACGTCTAAATCGTTTTTGAGATGTTCATAGTTACTCAGTGATAAATGTGGCGTTTTACTCAAATTCACCATGTTTCTTAACCAATCAAGCGGTGAATTGCAAATATCACTCATCAAGCGATCACAAAACTCTTGTGATAAAACCGCTAATTTACTTTTTAAATCGTTACCATAATTTCTACCAATTGTGAGCAGAGCAGTACGCGATAACATTGAATTTGAATTCAATGCAGTACGAATCTCTTTTTCAGTAACGTCAATCAATACAGATAAAATATGAATTAGTTTCAATGAATTTAACTCTCTTCCAAGTAAATCAGCCGTTTCATTAAGCAATCTGTCATTGTGAAGAAAAACCGCAAAACTTAATAATTTACACTCAATATCACTCAAACCGATTAGTGACGATAATTTTTCAATGTTTCCAGCCAAAAGTTCTGGCAACGATAATTTAGCGGCATTCTTTTCAGCTTCGCGTAATTGGGTTGTTAAAATCGTTCTAGCTTTTGCTCTATCAAAATCATTTGCTTCAACATCTAGCCCGAATAACATTGCAATACCTTCGCTATCATAGGATCTGCCTTCAAACAAAGGTCTATAGCATTTGAGTGGCACTAATAGTTTTAACATCCAAAAACGAACATTAGGATCAACAAATTCTTTATCTTCGGGAGCGAGTTTCATTCGTCTTCTGCTCATTTCATTTCTCCAAAAGCTGCTTCAAAAAGTAGAGGCAAAATCTCACCCGCTTTACCACGAAAGTTGTGTGTAACCAGCGTGTCAATATCGGTGGCATCTGGATTGATTTGTACCGATTCTATTTTTTTGTAAATAGCGCGATCAGCTAGGCTGGCAGCTGGATAAATTAGTCCAGACGTGCCAATAATTAACATCAGATCGCATTGCTCACTAGCTTCTTTTGCTTTTTGCCAAATATCTGACGGTAAGTTTTCACCAAACCAAACAACATGTGGTCTCATAATAGAGCTACAGAGTGGGCAAATATCAGGCGGACTTGATATAGGTTGTTCAACTTCTATAGCTATTCTGCTTTGTGGCAGCGTACTTTTATAATCACAATACAAACAGCAAACATCATTTAATGCACCGTGAATGTGTAAAACATCTAAACTCCCGTCTCGTTCGTGAAGATCATCAACGTTTTGCGTCACAACAGTTACTTTAGGTAATTTTTCAGCCAATTGTGCGATCGCGTAATGCGCTGGATTTGGTTGTTTTAAAAAAACTTGATGTCTTGCCCATTCGTACCAGCCCCAACCAAATGAAGGGTCTTGCAGATAACCTTGTTCAGTTCCTATTTTCATCACATCAAAGTTTTCCCATAATCCATTCTCAACATCTCTAAAAGTTGGTACACCAGATTCCGCTGATACACCTGCTCCCGTAAATACAACTACATGTTTTGAGTTTTGTAATTTTTGAATCAAATTTTCTGAAAACATAATGACTCCTGCCTCGATAAAAACTAAATGAAGTAAAACGTGAGGCGAAGTATAAAGGCATGAAGCGACATAACTGGACGCATATAAAATTTTTATAAAAATATCGAGATAAATTCAAAAAAATTTAGATAACGTCTAAATTTGTCTCTTTAGCTATGTACCATTAGCATTAGAGCTTAAATTGCCTCTACCGAGAAAAATCATGCTAGTACTCAGT
>CAIRCR010000257.1 GCA_903877065.1 uncultured Pseudomonadota bacterium | reverse complement strand
TGAATCGATTGCAATGTTTAATAGCGCTCTTCTAAGTATTGGTTTTATAGAAGATAAAACTAATTATTACAAGCGAAGGTTTCTTTTGGAGGAAAAAAGAATAATGAGAGTTTCTGGTGATTTTCCTCGTATAATCGGTTCAAAAATAAGTAATGAAATAAGAAAAGTTAAATACGTGCTCGACTTGGATATGATAGTAGGATTTGAAATTGATTTTATTGAAGTACTTAAACAATTAAAGGCAATATAAATATGGAATTAAAAGAATTTCTTATCCAAACCCAGTCAGATGTAAAAGCTGAAATAGGCGAGCGGCTAACTATAAACGATGGTGCTTCAATCTATCATGAGTCAGTTTTTTCTGAGATAGTAATGCAACATATGGCTGATATTGCAATGACTTTTCCAGACTATGAAATATGTCATTACACTGCAAAATTAAATAATGCCAATTTGCGTTTAAGTGGATATGCATTTTCAGAAGATGCAGATCAACTTGATCTTTTTGTTTGTATCTATAAAGGTTCAGATGATTTAGTTACTATACCAGATTCGGAAACTAAAACAGCTGCTGAACAATGTTCACGCTTTCTTACAAATTGTGTTAATGGAAAACTTCTTTCAATATTAGACAAATCTAGTGAAGCATATGAATTTGCACTTGCCATAAAAGAGGGGTATGAAAAAATCGATCAAATTCGAATTTATGTTCTAACCGACGGGCAATCTAAGGCAAAAAATTTTAAATCTCGAGAAGAACAAGGAAAAACCATTACATTAGAGGTAATGGACATTGAAAGACTTCATAGACATTGGTCAGAAGGCAAACCTCGTGATGAATTGGTTGTGAATTTTGATCAAGTATCTGGTGGGGCATTGCCGTGTGTTTATGTTCCTGGAGAAAAGATTGATTATGATTTTGCTCTAACTTTCATACCTGGTGAGGCTCTTCGTTTTTTATATGGAAAGTATGGAGCTCGATTACTGGAAGCTAATGTTAGATCATTTCTCAGTGCGACGGGTAAAGTTAATAAAGGTATTCGAGATACTCTTCGTAATGATCCAGAACGATTTATGGCATATAACAATGGAATAGTTGTCGTTGCAGATGAAGTGCACCTAGGAAAAATTACTGATGGTGGTGTTGGGATTCTATGGATCAAGGGAATGCAAATTGTAAATGGTGGTCAAACGACAGCATCTATTTATTTTTCAAAAAAGAAAAATCCAGAAATTGACTTGAGTAGAGTTCGCGTACCTGCAAAAATTATTGTTTTAAAAAGAAGTGATGCAACGTTAGAAGAAAAACTTATTTCTGATATATCAAGATACGCTAATAGTCAAAATTCAGTTAAACAGTCGGATCTATCTGCAAATAAACCTTTTCATGTTGAAATTGAAAAATTATCTTTATCGACGTATTGCCCTGATGGCATTGGTCGTTGGTTTTATGAAAGAGCTTCAGGTAGTTACAACACGATGCTAAGCTTGGAAGGGACTACAGCTGCAAAGGAACGAGATCTTAAAGCGGCTATTCCCTCATCTCGAAAAATTACTAAAACTGATTTGGCTAAATATCTCAATACTTGGGACAATAGACCCCATATAGTTAGTTTAGGCTCACAAAAGAATTTTGACCGGTTTATGCAAGTGTTAAATGATCAAGACCAGGGAATTGAAGCATTACACAAAGAAATTGATGTAGTCACATATAAAAAAATGATTGCTAAAGCTATTATATTTAAGAAAACTAACTCTGTTGTTAGGCCTATGTTTCCAGCTTTTCAAGGTAATATTGTAATTTATTTAATTTCATTATTGTCTTTTCGTTTAGGAGGCAAAATTAATTTTGACTTAATCTGGAATAAGCAGGATATTTCGCTCGAATTGCGAAATCAACTTCAAATTTGGGCAAAAGAAATAAATGCGGTTCTGCATCAAAGTTCTGAGGGAAGAATGATTTCAGAATGGGCAAAAAAACAAGAATGCTGGGAAAAAATCAAAAATTCAGAATACTCCGAAATCTCTGATAAAATCCCTGAGTTACTTTGAAACATTAATTAATAAAATTTACGGATGATTATTTAGTTGAAAAATTCCAGTTAATTAAAAAAGTATATTTGTTTCGTCAGCATGGGGTATCAAGCGCCACCGGCTTATATAAAACC
>CAIRCR010000256.1 GCA_903877065.1 uncultured Pseudomonadota bacterium | reverse complement strand
GGCACTGAAGAACTCGTTACAAGTAAAGCGACAACAGCAGTTATTAGCAACGTCAGCACCAAATCCACTAGCGGCAACGACCAAATTTCAGGCACGGCAAAAGCTGAAAAATTGGACGGTTTAGCTGGAAATGATTCGATAAAAGGTTTGGCTGGAAACGATACGTTAATTGGCGGCGCGGGTTTAGATACGCTAATTGGTGGGGCGGGTGCAGATAATTTAACGGGTGGTGCAGATGCTGATATTTTCAAATTCACCGCGTTAGCAGATTCTGGCATCACATCAACAACACGCGATACCGTTACCGATTTCACGAGCAAAATTGACAAAATCGATCTTTCTGCCATCGATGCAAACGAAAAATTAACAGGCGACCAAGCCTTTACGTTTATTGGTAGTTCAGCATTCAACAAAACCAATGCCTCTGGGCAATTGCGTTTTGATGCCACGAGTAAAATTCTTTACGGCAGCACCGATGCTGACACGTCGCCAGAGTTTTCAATTCAACTCAACGGTGTTAAAAGTTTGGTTACAGGCGATTTTGTGCTATAAAAATTTTCAAATTCTCAAATTTTAGGAAAAATAAAAAATCATGATTCCAATGGTCAATCTCAAGGCGCAATACGCCGAAATTAAAGACGAAGTCGAACGCGGTTTAGCGGATGTTATCGAAAATTGCAGCTTCATTTTGGGCGTGAATGTTCAAACCTTTGAACGCGAAGCCGCCGAATATTTAGGTGTAAAACACGCAATTGGCGTGGCTTCTGGCACAGATGCGTTGCATTTAGCGTTAATCGCTCAAGGTATTACGGCTGGCGATGAAGTGATTACTACGCCATTTACCTTTATTGCAACCGCTGAGGCGATTAAATACGTTGGCGCGATTCCAGTGTTCGTTGATATTGATTCGCGCACATTTAACATTTGCCCGAAAGCCATTGCTGCTGCAATTACGCCAAAAACTAAAGCCATTATGCCTGTGCATTTGTTTGGTCAACCTGCGGATATGTCGGCAATTTTAACGTTATGTGAACAACATAATTTGAAGTTAATTGAAGATTGTTGCCAATCGTTTGGTGCGAGAATCAACGGCAAACAAACGGGCGCAATTGGTCATGCGGCGGGATTTAGTTTTTTTCCGAGTAAAAATTTAGGCGCGTTTGGTGACGGCGGATTAACAACAACAAATTGTGACGCAACGGCGGCAAAAATTCGCCAACTTCGTAATCATGGTTCTGACGTGCGTTATTATCACGATGTGATTGGTTATAACAGTCGTTTAGACGAAATGCAGGCGGTGGTTTTACGCGCAAAACTCAAACATATTAACGAATACAATCAAGGGCGGCGTCGTGTCGCGCACTTGTATTCGGAATTATTGCGTGGTTTGCCGCTAGAAACACCATTTGAAGACGGTTGTGGTGAACACGTTTATCATCAATACACGTTGCTTTGTGACAGACGTGATGACGTGATGCAAGCCTTGCAAGCCAAACAAATCGGCTGTGCTGTTTATTATCCCGTACCGCTGCATCAGCAAAATGCGTTCAAAGAAGAATGTGAGAGAATGATCTTGCCCGTAACGGAATCTGTTGCGGCGCGTTGTTTTTCATTGCCAATTTGTCCGTTTTTAACTGACGATGAAATTCATGAAATTTGTGACGTAATTAAAAGTGTTTTTTAGCACAAATTAAAATCTAAACACAAAAAAGCCCGCAATTTAGCGGGCTTTTTTATTTTTAAAATGTTTTTGTTTATTTTTGCAACATCGTTTGAGCTGTTTTAAACCAACCTTGACCCATTTCAATTGCAAATCGAACGATTGATTTGCTCAATTCAAATAAGTAAGCCGCCACTTCGGCAGGACTCATTCCTTTGAATTTACGCGCTAAAAATGGCGCAACTAAAACGCCTAACGCCAAACCGATTACCGTTACACCCGAAAAACTACTGTCATTTTCGACAGCAACAGGTTTTTTCACTGGCACTGCATCAACAACCGCTACGGGTTCAGGAAGATTCGCTTCTTCATGTGCCTTCGCTAACAATTCAGGCAGCGTAATTTTGTAATCGTCCGTGATGACATTAGCTGTTACATTCGGAATGCTTGGTAAATCACCATCACCTTTACCCACTTTGAGTTGGGCTTTCATACCTTTTTCCATGTGTTGCGCGATGTCGCAATGCACTAAATAGGTTTTATCACCTGGTGGCAAAATCAACGTACCAGAAATTTTAGCTGGTCCCGAAATTTCTAAATGAAACATACCTTTCGGATACAAATACTTCGGCAAACCGTGCATCATCCACTGGTGGCGCACATTGTCGTCGTTGATGAAATGTACGGTTAGTTTCGTGCAAGGTTTAAATTGAAATTCCTGCGTATCAAACGTGAACATTCTGCCTGGAAATTTTTCAGCGTATTTATGACCCGCGTGGACAGTGATTTCTTTTGTTTCAGATATTTTGTCACAACCGCCAGGTAACGTGTCTGGATTATTGCCCATGACCATTCCCCCTGCCATGTCCATCAAATGCCCGTCACCGTGATTCATGAGCAACCCATCATGATCCTGATAGTCCAGAGCAAATGCTGGCAACGAAAACAATGCCGCGAATACACTTACCGATACTAATTTCATCATTTCTTTTTGCCTCGTGGATAAGTAAAGACGACATCCATGTCGTGATTTTTAGCGATTTAGCCTTTTAATTTTGTAAGTAATTCATCAACACGACGTTTAAATCCTGCGCTAGATAAGTACACAACGTACAAACCCGAAAAACCGAAAAATGCGTACAACAGCAACTCATTTCTGCTAGCGGTTTGTCCTTTACCAGCTTGGAAACCCATGTGAGCATCTAAGCGTTCGCCCTGCCCTGCATCTGGAACTAATGTGATGTGGATTAAATATTTACCAACTTCAGGAACACCTTCGGGCAATGACAACATTACCGTGCCAGATTTGTGTTTGGCTGCTTCTTGGAAAAAAACACGTTTGCCTTCGGGTTCTTTGGTTACTTCAAATTCAACCGACATATTGCGGTATTTCATGTCCTGATAATCGAACACAAGCTGAGTCAATGTGTCGATGCTTGGTATGTTTCCGCAGAAATCTTCAGCAGGAAATGCTTTCGGTTGGTAAGCGGTGTAGTGAATCCAATGTGTGGGTTGTAATTCAAATTTACACTGATCGGTATCCGTACCAGCCGCGCCACCGTGCGCCCATAGTGCTGATGAAAAAAGTAATGCTGTTAAACCCAGTGACGTTTTTTTGATAAATTGTGTGATATTCATAAATCCCTCAACTTGCCTGAATAGTTATTATTGTAATAATTTATTGCAAATAAAAAGCACGATAACTACGCTGTTTATTAACACTAGCAGCACATTAAATGCCCTGCACGCGCTAACTTTAACACGTCAATTTGTGCAAAGAAAGCCACATATAATTGATAAAGTTTAGACAATGGTGTTATGCACTGAAAAGCGATTGTGTGTATCGTGTATTATTGCTATCTGCCTTTAATTTTCGTAGACTTGCGGCGATTTTTCTTTATTTCTTTATACTTTTTGGAGTTCTACCGCATGGCATCGTTAACTACTACGCCCGCTTGGGCTGCTTTACAAAATCATTATGACCATATTCGTAATCAGAGTTTGGTTGAAAGTTTCAAAAATGATTCTCATCGATATGAAAAATTTTCACTAACTTTTGATGGCATTTTGTTCGATTATTCTAAAAATTTAATTGATGAAAATAGTTTGCCTTTGTTACTGGATTTGGCGCGTCAGGCAGGACTTGAAGCAAAAATTAGTGCGATGTTTGCTGGTGAAAAAATCAATACCACCGAACACCGTGCCGTATTGCACACCGCGTTGCGTAATCGTGCTAATACCCCCGTTTATGTAGACGGAAAAGATGTTATGCCTGAAATTAACGCTGTGTTAAAAAAAATGCGTGGTTTTTGTGATCGTGTGCGTTCGGGTGAATGGAAAGGTTACACGGGTAAAGCAATTACAGACATCGTAAACATTGGGATTGGCGGGTCAGATTTAGGACCTAAAATGGTTACTACCGCGCTACGTCCTTACGCGAAACCAGATTTACACGTTCATTTTGTATCAAACGTTGACCAAACAGATTTGATTGAAACGCTTGAAAATTTATCCCCTGAAACGACGTTATTTTTGATTGGTTCTAAAACGTTTAACACCCAAGAAACCATTACTAACGCAAATTCAGCGCGTACATGGTTACTTAAAAGTGCACCCGATGCGTCAGCGGTCGCTAAACATTTTGTTGCCTTATCAACAAGTGCGGAATTAGTCGCTGAGTTTGGTATTGACACAGACAATATGTTTGAATTTTGGGATTGGGTTGGTGGACGCTATTCACTGTGGTCAGCTATTGGTTTGTCGATTGCACTTTATGTCGGAATGGATAATTTTGAAGAATTATTGGAAGGTGCATTTGCAACAGACAATCATTTCAAAAATACACCGCTTGACAAAAATATCCCCGTTATCATGGCGTTATTGGGCATTTGGTATAACAACTTCTTCCATGAATTTCACGCTGAAACACACGCAATTTTAGCTTACGATCAATCGATGCGTTATTTTGCGGATTATTTCCAACAAGGCGATATGGAAAGTAACGGCAAAAGCACGACAATTGACGGTGAGCGTGTCGATTACAACACGGGGCCCGTTATTTGGGGTCAGCCTGGAACTAACGGTCAACACGCCTTTTATCAGCTAATTCATCAAGGCACTAAGCTGATTCCGTGTGATTTTCTTGCACCTGCAGTCAGTCATTATGATTTACCAGAACATCACAAAATTTTGATTTCCAATTTCCTCGCGCAACCCGAAGCGTTAATGCATGGAAAATCAGCAGAAGAAGTTGAAAAAGATTTAACTGCTGAAGAGTGTAAAGATAACGTTTTTGTAGCTTCAAAAGTCTGTGCAGGCAACAAACCATCAAATTCGTTTTTGTTTAAGAAACTCACACCAAAAACATTAGGTTCATTGATTGCGTTTTATGAACATAAAATTTTTGTGCAGGGCGTAATTTGGAATATCAATTCTTTTGATCAAATGGGCGTACAGTTAGGCAAAGTATTGGCTAAAGTTATTTTGCCAGAATTGAATAATGACGAAGAAATTAGCAGTCATGATTGCTCGACGAATGCGTTGATTAACGCTTATAAAAAATTAGCTAAAGAAGGCTAAGTTTTATTTTTAATACGCGTTAAAAAAGCCCTGTAATTAAAAAAATCACAGGGCTTTTTTTGTTTAAAAAATAATCAAATTAAAGGATATTTTTTAATTCAAGAATCGCTTTGTGTGCGTTGCGTAATTCTTGTTCAGCTTGTTGAGCTGAACCTTCTTTTACATGGTTACGCGCTGCTTTAATCATGTTATTCGCTTTTGTACTTGCACGAAAAACTGAATCACTCGCGTTGATTTCTTTGACTGAATCAGACGCATCTTTAATCAATTTAGATACAACTTCAGCTTCACCACCAGCAATCAATGAATCAAGTGCAATCTGAATTTTACTTGCTGTAATATCGATAGCCGCAGTTGGACTAAAAACGATACGACCTGAATCTGTTTCAGCGAATGAGGTTGTAGATACTGAACCTAAAGAAGCAGCAACCAATACAGCTAAAGCGATTTTTTTGAATGTTTTCATAACATTTGTCCTTGAATTGTTATTATTTTGGAGTTGTAAGAGGAAAATAGCCATCGCTAAACAATGAGCTAGGGCGCAATTCTAAACACATTTACGAATTTTTCAACAAATCCCACGATTACACACACTTTATTGTAGTTAATTTAACGACCACTGCACCAAACCACTGTAAGCGGTAACTAAAACAACCCCACCAAAAAATAATCGATACCACGCAAAAATCAAAAAATCGTTTTGACTGATATAGCGTAACAAACCTTTAATTGCCCACAACGCGCTAAAAAATGCTGCAATCATTCCTAAAATAAAATGCGGTGCATCGGCGGCAATATCGAGTAATTCACGATGTTTATACAAATCGTACAAACTCGCAGCAACCAACGTTGGAATCGCTAAAAAAAATGAAAACTCCGTCGCAGCCTGACGCGACAAACCAAATAACAAACCACCAATAATTGTCGCCCCAGAACGTGATGTTCCAGGAATTAGTGCGAACGCTTGTGCAAAACCTAGTTTTAACGCATCGAGTTTGGACAATTCATCAACGTTGTTAATTCGCACTGTATGCTCACGTTTTTCTGCCCAAATAATAACGAATGCGCCCACAATAAATGCCAATGCAACGGGAACGGGTTTGAATAATACTGCTTTGATGTATTTACTAAATAAAAACCCTAAAACGGCAGCAGGTAAAAAAGCAATAATCAAATTTACAGTAAAATTTTGCGCTACTTTTTCTTTCTGTAACAAACCACTGAATGTGCCACTAATCCTGCGCCGATATTCCCAACATACCGCCAAAATTGCACCGACTTGAATCACTAATTCAAATAATTTGCCTTTTTCATCATTAAAATTTAGCAAATCACCAACCAGAATCAAATGCCCTGTACTGGAAATAGGCAAAAATTCGGTTAATCCTTCGACAACGCCTAAAATCAAGACTTTTACTGCGAGTAATAAATCCATAAATCCTTGTATGTGTTAACGTTTTAAATTGATGCTAATGCCCGCACCATCGAATGATTTTATTTTATCCTGTTCAGGTTCAATTGACATAATTGCTTGCGTATCGAGTTCAACTTCTCGCTGAATTTTTTTCGGTTTTTCAATTAAAAAATCAGATTTGGCTTGTGTAATCGGTGCGTCGAATTTACGTTCAACTTGTAACGGCAAAGATAAATCTAATGTTTTAGGTTCTGACATTTTGGATGTTATCGCATTAGCGTGATGCTTTTTATTCTCATGATGTGACCGCCAGCCTGTCAACATTGACATAGCTACAATTAAAAAACTAACTAAAAATAAACGATGTGCTTTCATGTTTTTACTACCTCGATGGGAATTTTACCAATTTTTTCCTGCCATTTTTGAGGTGCAATGTGATGAATTGAAACGCCTTGAGAATCGACCGCGACGGTCACTGGCATATCTTCAACCACAAACTCATGAATGGCTTCCATCCCTAAATCGGCAAATGCGAGAATTCTTGATTTTTTTATTGCTTTTGACACCAAATATGCCGCGCCACCAACCGATACACAATAAACAGCACTATGTTTTTTGATTGCCGCAATTGCTGATTCACCACGTTCAGATTTTCCAATCATGCCAATCAACCCCGTTTTTTCAAGTAATGGCGCGGTAAATTTATCCATTCGCGTTGCCGTTGTCGGTCCTGCGGAACCAACGATTTCATCACGCACCGCATCGACAGGACCAACGTAATAAATGAATTTATTTTTAAAATCCACACCGTCAGGCAATGCTTCACCACGTTCCAACATTTCACACAAACGTTTATGTGCTGCGTCCCGCCCTGTTAATAATGTGCCGCTAAGTAATAACGTTTCGCCAACTTGCCACGTTTCAATGTCTTCAGACTTTAAAACATCTAAATTTACGCGACGCGCCACGCTAACATTCCTTGTCACAATTGGATAATCCTCTAAACGTGGCTGTTGAAATTCAGCGACACCGCTACCGTCCAAAATAAAATGAGCGTGGCGCGTGGCGGCACAATTTGGAATTATGGCAATCGGTAAATTTGCGGCGTGTGTTGGGTAATCCAAAATTTTTACGTCCAAAACCGTCGTCAAACCACCCAAACCTTGTGCGCCAATTCCTAAAGCATTTATTTTTTCATACAGCTCTAAACGCAATGCTTCCAAATGATTCGATGCGCCACGGGCTTGCAACTCTTGAATGTCAATTGACCCCATGCACGCCTGTTTTGCGAGTAACATTGCTTTTTCAGCCGTGCCACCAATACCAATTCCTAAAATCCCAGGCGGACACCAACCTGCGCCCATCGTTGGTATCATTTTTAAAATCCATTCCACAATGTCATCAGAAGGATTGAGCATAGCAAATTTTGCTTTGGCTTCTGAACCACCACCTTTTGCTGCAATATCAATTTCGACGTTATCACTCAAAACAAATTCTGTATGAATGACGGCAGGCGTGTTGTCACGGGTGTTAATGCGTTTCCCAGCGGGATCACTCAAAATTGACGCACGCAATGGATTATCAATATTTAGATAAGCGCGGCGCACACCTTCGTTAATCATATCGGCTAAACTCAAATCGCTTTGCCACTCAACATTCATACCGATTTTTACAAATACGGTCACGATGCCCGTGTCTTGGCAAATCGGACGTTTTCCTTCCGCACACAAACGCGAATTGATGAGAATTTGTGCCATTGCGTCTTTTGCCGCAGGGCTTTCTTCACGCAAATACGCCGCGTTTAAGGCTTGAATAAAATCTTTGGGGTGATAATAAGAAATGAATTGTAAGGCTTGTGTGATGCTTTCAATCACATCTTTTTGATGAATTAGGGTCATAAAGGCGTGGATTCAAGTAATTAAGAAGTACAACGGATAATTCAGTTCAACAAGTCAAAAACCTCCAGCATAG
>CAIRCR010000255.1 GCA_903877065.1 uncultured Pseudomonadota bacterium | reverse complement strand
TGACCAAATGTATACCATCCGCGAGGACTGCTTCTAAATACACCATCGGATTCAAGAGTTGTACGATCAAACTCTAGTACTTCTCCTAATTGTGCTTTTCTGGCATACTTTTTAACTGTTGGAGCATCCGTATACACTTGTCCATTTAGTTTACCTCCGTAGAAGCTTACTGTCACACCAACTTGTTCGATACTATACTTGGATTCAGCTCTTCTAAATGGAATGTCAGCTCTGATTATACCGTCTTTATCTACCAAGATTACTGGGAACGTCTCGAAGAATGCAGGCATTCTTCGTACTGTTAATTCACGCCCATCTTTTTCAATTTTTATACGATTTTTGACAATATCGTTTGCTGGTGGATTTCTTCTCTCTCTTTTCCACTCTTCACATTTTCCTGGCAACTTATTTTCGTTGATAACGTCATCTCCACTATAAAGTCTAAGTTGAGTTGATTGTCTATTATCACAACCAATGCCAATTTTTAAACTTATGTTATTTTCATATCTGCCTGTAACGATTAAAGGGTGTTTTGTACCAGATTGACTACTAGAATTATGTGCTGTTTTAGGCATCAATTCTGTCAATTTTTTTATTACCAATCTAAGTTCTTTAATAAATTCAAGATTATTTATTCTTGCATTTCCAATCATCTCTTTGGTTTTTTGTGAGCAATAATTTTTCCAAAAGACCTCCTTATCTTTTAATAAATACTCAACAGCTTCAGGACTTGACCAATTCATAATTTTCACTCCAAAAAATTAAAAAAGCGGTCTCGAAGCTCGCTAAATAAACTCCGAGACCAGCGTGTACAAGTGCTTTTCAATGTGAGCCACAACCTCACTTTCAAAAAGCCAAAAACTACTATGCAAACTACATTTCGCAAGTTAGCTAAGACTTGCAAAACAAACACTTAACAAACAACAACAATTTGTAAGAGTTGGACGTAGTATAAAACAACAGTGCGTCAGATCGTGACGTTACAAACAAAACCGATAAAAAAATTTTCACCACTACAACGACTAAAAAACACGTTAGAATCGAACTTATTTTTGTGTGTTAAGCCGCGTCATTTAAGGAGATTCAAAGTATGCAAAAAAATTCGAGTGGACAACTTGTTTTTTCACCCTCTGATTTAGTGGTATTCATGCGTTCAAAATTTGCGACGTGGGTGGATCGTTACGAACTTGAATATCCAAAAACATTTAAAAAAAGCTCTGATGCGATGATGGAATTACTCGCAGAAAAAGGAAATAAATTTGAATCAGACTACCTCGAACATCTCAAACAAGAATATGGTGAAAATAACATCGGTATCGTGAATGCCAAAGAAAGCCACGAACAATACCAAGAAACCCTAGCATTTATGCGTGACGGTAAGGACATCATTTATCAAGGACGTTTAGAACGTGAAAACTTTTCAGGCAAATCGGATTTTTTATTCAAAGTGCTAGGCGAATCTGATTTTGGCAATTATCACTACGAAGTTTGGGATACAAAACTCGCGCTTTCAACACGTCCTTATTTTTTGGTTCAACTGTGTTGTTACAGTTGGATGCTAGAAGAAATGCAAGGCGTTTTACCCCAAAATACAGCTGTAATTTTAGGCGACAGAAGCAAAGATACTTTTTTGCTGTTGCACTATTACGGTTATTTTCAACAACTGAAAACCAATTTTTTGCAAATGCACGCCGATTTCAAAGTGGATTTAGCGCACTTGCCCGACCCAGCGTTATTTGATGAACATGGTCGCTGGGAAGATTTTGCCAAATAACATTTAATAACAATAGATAGCTTGGGGCAAATCGCGGGAATTCGTAAAAGCCACATTAAAAAGCTGCATAAAACGCAAGTTCACACCATGACGCAGTTACTTCAAACTGAACATCACCTCGCATTGCCTATTCCAAAAAGCACGTTTGAAAAACTTAAAAAACAAGCACACATCCAACATGAATCAAAAGGATTAGAAAAACCAAAATTTCAAATTATTCCAAATCAATCACCTGACGGATTAGCGAGTTTGCCGCCAGAATCAGCAATGGACGTTTATTTTGATATTGAAGGACACCCGCTTTTTGATGGTGGTTTGGAATATCTTTGGGGAGCGACTTATAAAGATGAAAATGCTCCGCAAGGCAAACTGTATGCGTTTAAAGATTGGTGGGCGCACACTCCAAAGCAAGAAAAAGTAGCATTTGAAAATTTCATTGATTGGGTTTATACCCGTTGGCAACAAGATAAAAAGATGCACGTTTATCACTATGCGACCTATGAAATTACCGCCATGCGAAAAATTTCCAGCCGTTACGAAACACGTTTAGTTGAAGTTTCAGAATTACTGACCGCTGGTATTTTTGTTGATTTATACAAAATTGTGTCAAAAGGCTTGCTCATCGGCACAACCAGTTACAGTCTGAAAAAAGTTGAGGATTTATATCGAAAAACTAGACGGGAAACCGATGTTGCAAACGGTGGTGATTCGGTTGTTGCGTATGAATTTTGGCGTGGAAATGGTGGCGTAGAGCGTTGGAATAATCAAGAAAATGGTTATTCGTCATGGCTTAAAAATTTAGAAAAATTTGATTGGTCAAACTGGGAAGAACTCAATGCAATTCGCAGTTATAACATTGATGATTGCGAATCAACGTTGGAATTAGTGGCTTGGTTGCGAGAACAACAAGAAGATGCGGGGTTGAATTATGTTTCACAAACAACAGAAGAAATCACAACAGTCAGAGAATTAAACGCATTAGAAGAACGAAGACAGGCATTGCGTGAAC
>CAIRCR010000254.1 GCA_903877065.1 uncultured Pseudomonadota bacterium | reverse complement strand
TTGTCTCAGCAAGTGTCAGTCCAACAATAACCTGTCCAACATCAACAACCACAACAACAGGTACTGCCACAATTACGGGAACTTATGGCACAGGCAGTCCGTTGACGATTACGGTTAAAAATTCATCTAACGTACTGCAAACAGGGGTGGGCGGAACAGTTACAAATACCGTTGGCGGCAGTTCAACAGCAACGTGGTCTTTGAATTTAGCAACATTGTCAACTGCTGGAATTTACACCGTTACCGCGACAGGTGTGCCAACCAGTTTGACAAGCAGTTGTTCGTTAGTCATAACGCAAACGCCTGTTGCTCCAACAGTCGCAACAAAAACTTTCACGGATTCACAAATTCCAGATCTCACGGGTACAGTTGGCTCAAGCACATCTCTCACAATCACGGTGAACGATTCAACTGGCGCAAAGTATTTGACAGGTGCGGCAACTATTACGGGAACAACATGGTCATTTACAGCGGCAAATAAACTTCCCGCAGGCACTTACGAAGTTGTAGCAACGGGTGAAACTGGATTACAGGACGTAAGTAATAACGAGTTGACTATAACGCTTACCGTTGTCGCGTGTATCAACGCAAATAGTTGGACTAGTAACTCTACACCGCCAGCAGGTGGAGAGAAGCAGGGCAATAATGTAAAAATTTGTAAATATAAAAACAATAATGATTTTAGTAAGGTCGAGTTTAATAACAATCCAAATACTAACGATACTTATTGGCAATATGACGATGCCAACTGCCCCGCAAGTTATAACAATTGTAAACTACCAACTGTAGACACAAAAGTGACCACAGACCAAGCTACGTCAACTATTCTCACAGGTACAACAGGCACTGGTAGTTATTTAAAATATCTAAAAATTCCTGCGTTAAATGTTAATGAAATAGCTTCTTCTACTACAAGTAATTCACGTTTATCTTATGTTGGAACAGTTTGGCGTTATACCTATACGGGACAAATTACAGCAGGAATTTATAGTGTTGAAGTACAAAATAATAACAACGCAATAGATATTACAAGTGATGAATTAACCGTTACACAAACGCCAATCAATCCAACAATATCGTGTCCAGTGTCAACAACGGATAAATTAGCCGCTACGATTACGGGAACTTATGGTTCAGGTAGTCCGTTGACGATTACGGTTAAAAATTCGAGCGATGTTCCGCAAACTACTGGAACAGTGACAAACAGCGGAAGTACAACGACAACACCTTGGACGTTTACTTCGATTGTGTTACCAACGGCGGGAACGTACACCGTGACGGCAACAGGTGTGCCGACTTCATTAACGGCAAGTTGTACATTTACCGTAACGCAAACACCGATTGCGCCAACGGTGGACGCGGCAAAAACGACAGATTTAGTTGCGCCTGTGTTGAGTGGTACATCGGGAACAAGTACATCGTTGACGATTGCGATTAGCGGTCAACCTGCGATAAGTTGCCCAGCTGTGATTGATACGGTGGCAAAAACATGGACGTGTACCGCGAGTGCGGCGATTCCAGCGGCAACCTATACCGTGACAGCAACAGGAACGAGCGGCACGGGAACTGGCACATTGACAGTAACCGCAGGTGCAATTCCGACCGTTAATGTCAACGATAAAGCAACTGATAAAGTTGCGCCTGTTTTGACGGGTAATGTTGGCGCGAGTTCGTCATTGACAATTACCATCAAAAGCACGCCGTCAGTTACGGGCGCGGCAACAATTAGCGGCAGTGGCACAACAAAAACGTGGACATTTACATCGCCTTCGCTGATTACGGCGGGAAATTATGACGTTGAAGCGTTGGGCGAAACGGGTTTAAAAGATGCCACGACTAGCGAATTGACAGTAATAACGTGTACGTTGCCGAAAGTGTATAACGCGGCGGGTGATGCGTGTATTGACCCTGTGCCGACAGTAGTGACTCAACCCACCACAGACAGTTCAACGCCTGTAATTACGGGAACAGTTGGCGTTGTGGCTCTTGGCTCAACAGAAACATTTACTGTCACTGTGAACAGTAAAACGTACAGTAAAGGGGACGCGAGTTTAGTCATTAGTGGCGTGAATTGGACGCTGACTATTCCAGCGACAAATGCCATTCCAGCGGGAACGTATGACATTGTTGCGGCTCGAAATTCGGTTTCAAAAGACACGACAACCAATGAATTAACGATTAGCTTGTCTTGCGTTGTGCCGCAAGTGATGAACGCGGCGCATACCGCGTGTGTGACACCTTCGGTTCCAACGGTTGATGTGGCATCAACGACAGATAAAATTGCACCAACATTGACGGGAACAGTCGGAACAAGTGTTTCGTTGATGATTACAATCAAAGATTCTGCTGGTGCGATCAAAGCGTCAGGTGCGGCAACGATTAACGCGGGTGGAACGTCGTGGACTTACACGTCGGCGGCGGTACTCGATGGCGGCATTTATGAGGTTGTTGCACTTGGTGACGGTGGTTTATTTGATGCGACAACGAATGAATTAACCGTAACGGCAACCTGCTCGTTACCCAAAGTCAAAAGTGCGGATGGTACAAAGTGTGTTTACCCAACGCCAACCGTTACGCCAAAAACCATAACGAAAGCACAGCAACCAGCGGTTTTAGCGGGTTTAGTTGGTACGACAGCGTTAGGCAACGGTGAAACGTTTACCGTGACCGTGAACGGCGTAACGTACAACCAAAGCACAGTTATTGTTTCGGGTATGGCGTGGACGTTGACGATTCCAACCACATTAGAGGCGGGAACGTATAACGTTGATGCAATTAGAAGTGGTGTGTCTGACGAAACGTCGGGGGAATTGATTATCACGGACAAAATTGATATTTGTAACAACGGTACAGATCAAACAATTGAACGCTCTCAATGGATTGACTGGCAACACGACGCGGGTTATTACTTGGGTAAATGTGCGGCTGTTCCATGCACCATCATCACAACAGTTACGCCTACGGGTTGTAAATTGCCCGATGCGTGTGTGATTACTGAAACTGTGTCGAATGTCCCCGCTGGCTGTGCAACGCCAGATTTACCCAAAGATCCCGAAGCATCTTGTGAAACATCTTCTGATCCAGACAATGATCCGTTGTGTCCACGCAAACCATCTGCGTTAGTTGATGAAGCGATAACCGTTTTACCGCCACCCGCAGAAATTACTTATTGTTACGATGCAACACGCGCGGTGACAGGTGTTATGAGTGATTCCACCGCAACGGACGTGACGATTAAACGTGCGCGAATTGCCAACGCTGAAACTCAAAATGGAACCATTGACCCAACGACGCTAAGTGGTAAATATCTGAAATACGGCACGAAAAATCGAGGAACTTTTATTATTGAGCCTTACACCAGTTCAACGGGGGCAACGATTACTCCCGTTGTTAAACAAGGAAAAGCAACAGGTGTAAAAGTTACCGATGCCGTAATTACGGGAGCTTATATCGATCCAATAACTGATTACATTGTTAATCCGTCTGTGAGCGTAGACAAAGCACTTTGGGGAAAAACAAACCCAGATTGTGCGAATGCTGATGGATCAATTAAATCGAGTTGTTACATTAAAGTGGTTGGCGGAACGACAACACCAACCTCTCTCAAAGAGGGCGCGACCGTTCCTACAGCTGCGACGATAACAAGTGGCATGATTACAACGGGAACGGATGCGAGTGGAAATCCTTTGCGTGGCAGTATCACAACGGGACAAATCAACCTCAACGTTATCAATACAGATACCGTCATGACACAAGGTAGACGAATCAAAGGCACGATCATGAATGCAACGATTGAAAACGCGACTGCAACGACAGTTAGCGGTACAACCGTTATTACCAATGGCACGGTTGTCAGTGGTGAAATGGATCCCGAAACAACTGCCAAAACATTTGGCACGGTGCTGAATGCAACGGTTACTGGCGTAACCATTTCAAAATCAAATCAATGTTTTTCAGGTGGCACGGTGGGTTCACGCGGTCAGTTGAACTGGAAAGAAGTTGTAAAATAGTCATTTCAAAATAGGGCTTTACGCTGATTGTCATCACCATTTTGATGGTCACAATCAGCGTTTGTTTTACACACGTTGTCATATTTATTACGCACTAAAATCTTAACATTTGGTCACACACAACCCGCTTTAAATTAGAAAACGGCAAAAATTATGTCGATTTCAAATTTTTGTTAAATAAGCGAACTGACAAATGTATCCGCAAAATCATTCTACAAATAATTTTTTCTGGTTATTGATGACTTTTTTAGTTGCACTAATGACTTCGTATGGTGTCAAGGCTGCGCCGTTGAATCCTGCTGTAAATTTTTTGACAACAATCAACACAACACCAACGATTACGGGAACGATAGGCGGTGCAATATCAACGCCCAGCACGTCAAGTTTTCCGCCGTATTCAACGAATCAATATGATTTGACTGGAATTTCACTGTTTGGACAAGATTCTGTTTTGATTAAACAGCAAGTTGTTATTGGTGGCGGCACTTTTGTCAGTAATGGAAATATCGAAGTGGGGGCTTCGGCACAAATTACAGCCGATATATTGACACCTCAAACCTATATTTTTACGGCGGGTAACTATAATCAAAATTTTATTGGGAAGATTGCTTACGGTGTCTCGCCTGATTGGGCTTACGCCATTGCACCCAATAAACAAGTGTTAGATAAAAGCCGTTGGGTATCTCGTCAAAATACGAGCTTAACAATACCTGCTATTTCGGGAACGTGTCCTTCCATTACAGTGCTAGATGATCAAATTAAAGATTTACAGCCTGGTTGTTACTCCGACGTGATAATTCGCAATCGTGCGACGGTTAAATTGCATGGCGGCACTTACGTTTTCAATAGATTTGAAGTTATTCAAAATGCTGTGGCAAAGGTGCAATTTGATGTAAATGCTTCCTCGTTTGAAGGTTATGTTAAAAACGCGCTGGTTCTTGATTCTCAACTGAGCGTTCAAAATACAACAGGTGGTGCGCCGCCACCGAATAAAATCAAATGGTACGCGAACCAAGTTGATGATTTGATTTTTGGCGGACATGATTCAACGTTATACGGTCATCTTGTTGCACCTAATGCCAAAGTGATTGTTGATTTACGAAGTGTCATCGGTGGAACGATTAAAGCGAAAGCAATGGAATTGCGCGAAAATGCAACGCTCTGTATGCCACCCGATATTGAAACATATACTCAAACCTTAACCAGTGGCTCTTGCCCAGATATTTCTTCATTGAAAACAACAACTCCGACAATCGGTGCAACGCTTAGTCCTTTGGCTACAGGTGAAACTTTTTCTGTTAAGGTGAACGGAACGACTTATACACCAACAATTAGTGATACGACATGGACACTCGCTATTCCAACACCACTGTCTGTTAAGAGCTATGACGTAATAGCAACGCGATCAAAAGGTTCTTCCACTTTTGTTGACGGAACGCTCAATGAATTGAAAATTGTCGCCGCACCAACTGTTAATTCAGCAACAGGCATTAGCACGACGGCGGCAACAATCACAGGGACAGCGCAGAGTAGTTCTACAATTACCAATTTAGTTGTTAAAAAAAATAATGTTGAACAGACTTCAGCAGGGAAAACAAATATAACCGTGACAAATGGTGCATGGACAACAACGCTAGGTTCAGTGCTACCTATTGGCGCTTATGTGGTTCTTGTTACCGATGAAAATAGTCAAACTGCGAGCAATAATTTGGTTATTAGTTGCCCAAGTAATCAAACCGCAGATGCCGCTGGAACTGCTTGCGTGACACCTACACCACCAACAGTAAATGATGCCAACACCCCAGATTCTGTTACTGTGACAATTCGAGGCAGTGCAGGAACAAATACAACAATTTCTACAATTACACTAACAAACAAATCAACAGGTACAATTCAAACCATCGGTACAAACGTCGCGGTAAGTAATGGCAATTGGGAAATAAATTCTGGTGCAGTGACTGTTGGGACTTATACGATCACGGTGACAGGAGCAAATAATTTATCTGCAACAGGAACATTAACCGTGACGTGTCCCAGCCCAAAAGTATTAAATGCAGCAGGAGCTTGTATTTCAGTGGTTATTCCAACAGTCGATTCTGTCAGCGTAAATAATAAAACACCCCCAGAATTAAAAGGCAGTGTGGGTTCAAGTAAATCGTTAACCATAACCATTAAAAGCAATCCGCCCATTACAGGCTCTGCAATAATTACTGGCACAACATGGTCATTTAAATCAACAACGCCTTTTACCGAAGGTTCTTATGATGTTGAAGCAAAGGGTGAAACGGGTTTGATTGATGATGTTACTCTACCAAAAGAATTAACAGTCACCGCAGCAGTTGTGCCAACCGTAGAGCCAATAAAGGTAAATGACAGAACTAAACCTACTTTGAAAGGTAACGTGGGTTCAAGCAAATCGTTAACCATAACCATTAAAAGCAGTCCGCCTATTACAGGCTCTGCAACAATTACTGGCACAACATGGGAATTTACGTCACCGACAGTTTTTGCGGTCGGTAACTATGATGTTGAAGCAAAAGGTGAAACAGAATGGCTCATTGATGACATTACAACACCCAAAGAGCTAACCGTTATCGCAGCAGTTGTGCCAACTGTAAATTACCCCAATACAACAACCAATAAAGAAGCCATTACTTTGACGGGAACAGTCGGAACAAGTGCAACGTTGAAAATTGAGGTAAAGGATTCATCTGGCGCAATCAAAGATTCGGGTAATGCAACAATTAGCGGTGTCACATGGTCATTGACGACCAAAGTTTTACCGATAGGAATTTATGAGGTGGTGGCAACTGGCGAAACAGGTTTAGTCGATAGTTCAATTAACGAGTTAAACGTCATCACTGCCGTTATACCGACGGTTGATACAACAAGTTTTACTGACAAAGAAAGCATTCAATTAACGGGAAATGCGGGAACGAGCAAGGCATTAACTGTTCAAATCCAAGATTCAGCGGGCAATGTTAAGTATTCGGCTCATCCTGCAAATATTAACGATCAAGGCGTTTGGTCACTGACCCCTGACGTTTTACTCTCCGATGGCAGTTATGATGTGATTGCAACAGGTAATGGCATCTTAGTTGATGCGACAAAAAATGAATTAACAATAACCCCCACTGTTATGGTGCCGACGGTGACTAAATTGAATACAGACATCAACGCACAAGTTATTTCTATAACGGGAACTGTTGGTACTAAGGTTTTAGGTTCGGATACCTTTACCGTAAAAATACACAATGCAGCGCACAGTGATGTTAAAGGCATTTTGACCGTTAATGGTGTGAATTGGACATTTAAATTGACCGATAAATTTGCGGGGATTTTCGATGTTGATGCGGTTAGAAATAAAATTCCAGACACCAGTGATAAAGAATTAGAAATTACCGATAATATTTCCATTTGCGACAAGAGTAAAACACCCAGTGATCAATTGATTGCACGCGATACTTGGAATGGCACGAAGGAAGGTGCAACTTATTATTTAGGTGAATGCAATAGCATCGCACATTCTCTGCCAAACAAACCGAATGCTTTTCCAGATACACCAGAAGCATTAACACCACAAAAAACAGTACATGATTCCCCTTATTGTGATGATGGTGGGGCGCGAAGCCAAGATTCTGCAACAGGCGTTACGATTAAACGAACAACAATCGTTAACGCCACAACGGTTGGTGGTGATGTTGATTTAATCAGTCAAGTGACAAAAACCAGATATGGCATAAAAGAATCTGGTGTGGGAAATATGGATATCAGTCAAGCCATTATTGATAAAGGTTTAGCACGCGGCGTAACGCTTTCAGGTGTGACACTCAATGATGTTTATATCGATACAGATCAAGATTACATTAGCTCAACTGGCATGGTAAATAGCGGAACTTACATTACTGTTATGGGGGGAACTACGAATAAAAGTGGTACAGGTTTACTAATCCCTGTTTCCACAATTACCAAAGGCATGATTACCGCTGGCACAACTGCTGGAAACCCTGTGCGAGGCAGCATAACAAGTGGGCGTTATGATGTTGATATTAACAATGGCAGTAACGTCTTAACGAAAGGCAGAAGAACAACGGGTAAACTTATCAACGCGACAATTGAAAATGCACAAACAACGACTGTGAACGGTAAAACCGTTGTTGACGCAGGTACAATAACCGCAGGAACGCTCGAAGGTGCATCAACATTTGGTACTGTGTTAAATGCAACGATAACAGGAGCAAATTTATCCGAATCAAATCATTGTTTTTCAAGCGGCACAGTGGGTTCACGCGGTCAATTAAATTGGAAAGAGATCGTTAAACAGTGATTTTTAGAACGTGTTTTTTTCATCAACTCACGCCAATGATTGTAAATATTTCAAATCAATCCAGTTTGCGCCGCTTGTTTGTCGTCGCGTAAAATAATCCGCATTCTTCTCTTTTTAAACGCACATTTATTTTTATCATGACAAAATATATTTTTATAACAGGCGGTGTGGTGTCGTCGCTGGGTAAAGGCATTGCGGCTTCTTCGCTTGCCGCCATTTTGGAAGCGCGTGGTCTGAAAGTGACAATGACCAAACTTGACCCGTACATCAATCTTGATCCAGGCACGATGAGTCCGTTTCAACACGGTGAAGTTTTTGTCACTGAAGATGGCGCGGAAACCGATTTGGATTTAGGGCATTACGAGCGTTTTTTAAAAACGACCATGTCCAAAAAGAATAATTTTACCGCTGGTCAAGTTTATGACACGGTGTTGCGTAATGAACGACGTGGTGATTATTTGGGCGGTACAGTGCAAGTGATTCCACACATTACCGACGAGATTAAACGCCGTGTTTACGACAGCGCAGAAGGTGTTGATGTTGCGTTGATTGAAGTAGGCGGAACAGTTGGTGATATTGAATCATTGCCCTTTTTGGAAGCCATTCGTCAAATGCGTTTTGAACTCGGCATGGATCGTTCGTTGTTTATTCATTTAACACTGGTTCCCTATATTCGTAGTGCAGGCGAAATCAAAACTAAACCTACACAACATTCGGTAAAAGAGTTACGCACGATTGGGATTCAACCCGATATTTTGATTTGTAGATCTGAACTGCCGATTCCTGTGATTGAACGCCGTAAAATTGCGTCGTTTACCAATGTTGAAGAACATTCGGTTATTTCTGCCATTGATGCCGATACGATTTATCGCATTCCGTTAATGCTGCACGAGCAAGGTTTGGACGATATTGTAGTTCGGCGTTTGCGCCTAGATGCGCCACCTGCAAATTTACACGAATGGCAAACGGTTTTAGAAGCTCTGGCACAATCCGAAAACGAAGTCAGTGTGGCGATTGTTGGCAAATACGTTGATCACACCGATGCGTATAAGTCGATTAACGAGGCGTTAATTCATGCAGGTATTCGTAATCGCTTAAAAGTGAACATCGTTTATATCGATTCTGAAACTATTCAAGACGAAGGTACAGAAAAGTTAAAAAATGTCGACGCGATTTTGGTACCAGGTGGTTTTGGTGAACGTGGCGTTGAAGGCAAAATTGCAACCGTGCGTTATGCACGAGAAAACAAAATCCCCTATTTAGGGATTTGTTTGGGAATGCAGGCGGCAGTTATCGAGTTTGCACGAAATGTGGCAAATTTAGAAGGCGCGCACAGCACGGAATTTTTACCGCATTCGCCACACCCCGTCATTGGTTTGATTACCGAATGGATGGCAGAAAGTGGGCAATTGCAAATACGCGATGAAAATTCCGAATTAGGCGGTTCGATGCGTTTGGGCAGTCAACAATGTCGTTTGCAACAAGATTCTTTGGCGCATCAAATGTATCAAAAAGACGTAATCACGGAACGGCATCGTCATCGTTACGAATTTAACAATCAATATCTTGAAAAATTAGAAATAGGCGGAATGCGTTTTTCAGGAAAATCAATTGACGGACGATTAGTTGAAGTGGTCGAAATCTCTGAGCATCCCTGGTTTATCGCGTGTCAATTTCATCCTGAATTTACGTCTACGCCGCGCCGTGGACATCCGTTATTTACAGGCTTTGTGAAAGCAGCTTTTGAGCATAGACAATGAAAGAAGTTGCGTCGTTGCAATATGGTGTAATTTTCAAAAAAGCCTTTTCACAAATTGACGTTTTTAAAGCCTTTGTAAAAGACATAACTGGCGTTCAGTTGGAAATTGATAAGGTTGAAACAGAAAAATCATTTACCCAAAAAATTGGTAACATCAGAGTCGAATTTGATTTGTATGCCGAAGACTTGAAAAATCGCGTCATTGTCGAAATTCAACATCAAAATGGCAGTGATTATTACGACCGTTTTCTGCATTATCATTGTGTGGCATTGCTCGAACAGGCGGCAAATTATCGCAATTACAGACCCGATTTAACGGTTTATACGATTGTCGTTTTAACATCTACCGATAAACATAAAACCGATGTTGCCGTGATTGATTTTGATCCAAAAGATCGTTACGGAAAATCGTTAGGCGAGATAAAACATAAAGTCATTTATCTTGCCGTGAAATATGTTGATGAAAATACCCCCGAAGTTTATCGAGATTGGCTCAGTGCTATTAACGAAAGTTTGAGCGAAAAAATCGAAGAATCAAATTATCAGCGTCCTGAACTTCAAACAGTGATTGATTCGATTGCTAAAAACTTAGTTTCACCCGAAGAAAAGTATTGGATGATTGAAGAATACAATTTTGAAGAAGCCAAGAAAAAACAGTTTGAAGAAGGTATTGAGCTAGGAATTCAACAAGGCATACGCAAAGAAAAACAAGCTGTCGCAAAAGGAATGCTTTCAGAAGGTTTAAGCGTTGAAACAATAGCAAAACTCACTTTGTTGAGTATCGAAGAAATTCAGAGCTTAATTTAATTAAGGGGGAATCCATGAAATTATGTAATTTTGAAGTCGGTTTAGAACATCGCTTTTTTTTAATCGCGGGAACGTGTGTGATTGAAAGTGAGCAAATGACGTTGGACACAGCGGGATATTTGAAAGAATTAACAGACCGTTTAAACATTCCGTTTATTTACAAATCGTCATTCGATAAAGCCAATCGTTCATCACACGAAAGTTTTCGTGGTTTGGGTGTTGAAAAAGGTTTAGCCATTCTTGAAAAGGTGAAAAAACAAATCGGCGTGCCTGTTTTAACTGACGTTCATGAAGACACACCGCTTGCTGAAGTTGCGTCGGTTGTTGATGTCATGCAAACACCCGCGTTTTTGTGTCGGCAAACGAATTTTATTCAAGCCGTTGCCGCGCAAAATATCCCCGTAAATATCAAAAAAGGACAATTTCTTGCACCGTGGGATATGGTGAATGTTGTCAATAAAGCTAAAGCGACGGGTAATGAACAAATTATGGTTTGTGAACGCGGCGTGTCGTTTGGTTATAACAATTTGGTTTCGGATATGCGCTCGCTTGCGGTCATGCGTGAAACGGGTTGCCCTGTTGTGTTTGATGCTACCCATTCGGTTCAATTACCTGGTGGACAAGGCACAAGTTCTGGCGGTCAACGTGAATTTGTACCCGTTTTAGCACGCGCGGCGGTAGCGGTTGGCATTGCAGGTTTATTTATGGAAACGCATCAAAATCCAGCCGAAGCATTAAGCGATGGCGCAAATTCATTGAAATTAAGCGAAATGGAAGCATTATTAGAAACATTATTAGCGTTAGATAATGTGGTGAAAAAATCAGGATTTGCGCTGTAAAAAATCGACATGAAAAAAGGCGGCGTTGTTTTAAGCAACACCGCCTTTTTTATGCAAATTGAATTTAACTGTAAACGGGAAATCTCGCGCACAAATTGGTTACTTTTTCACGCACCGCCGCAATGACGGTATCGTCGTCAATGTTTTCCATTACGTCACACATCATTTCAGCAATTTGAATCATTTCAGCTTCTTTAAATCCACGCGTCGTTGGCGCGGGTGTTCCAACACGAATACCGCTTGTCACAAATGGTGATTGTGGGTCATTTGGCACAGCATTTTTATTTACCGTAATATGAGCTTTACCTAATGCCGCATCAGCCGCTTTGCCCGTAATTCCTTTTGCAATCAATGAAACCAACATCAAATGATTGTCCGTGCCGCCTGAAACAATATCAAATCCACGCGCCATAAAAATTTTCGCCATTGCTTGCGCGTTTTTAATCACCTGTTGTTGATAAATAATAAATTCAGGTTGCATGGCTTCCTTAAACGCGACGGCTTTTGCCGCGATAACGTGCATCGAAGGACCACCTTGAATGCCTGGGAAAATATTTGAATCAAATTTCTTTTCTAATTCAGGATTGCTTTTGCATAAAATCAATCCACCACGCGGACCACGTAATGATTTGTGTGTTGTACTGGTGACAACATCTGCAATCGGTACAGGATTTGGATATAAACCCGCAGCAACCAAACCTGCAACGTGCGCCATATCCACAAGAAAATACGCACCAACTTTGTCGGCAATATCACGAAAACGTTGCCAATCCCAAATTCGTGAATACGCTGAAAATCCAGCGATAATCATTTTCGGTTTGTGTTCTAACGCTAAGGCTTCAACTTGGTCATAATCAATTTCACCTGTTGCGGGATTTAAACCATATTGAATGGCGTTGTACATTTTTCCAGAAAAATTAGGTTTTGCACCGTGCGTCAAATGTCCACCGTCAGCCAAACTCAAACCTAAAATTGTGTCGTGTGGTTGCAATAACGCCATCAATACAGCCATATTTGCTTGCGAACCTGAATGCGCTTGCACATTTGCATAATCTGCATTGAATAAGGTTTTTGCACGATCAATGGCTAACTGCTCAACTTTATCGACAAATTCACAACCGCCGTAATAACGTTTGCTTGGATAACCTTCGGCATATTTGTTGGTCAGTTGTGAACCTTGAGCCTCCATAACACGCGGACTGGCGTAGTTTTCAGATGCAATCAATTCAATGTGATCTTCTTGACGTTTGTGTTCGCTTTGAATTGCTTGGTGTAAGTCACTGTCGAAATCGGCAATTGTCATCGATTTTTTAAACATATTTTATCCCTTTTTATAAAAATTAAATTTGAACCTAAAATCAACACATAGTGTAGCGAGTTCATATTAAAACTTAAACATTCAAGCCGTTATCGCTCACAATTTGATATTTAATGAATGCAATTTACGATACAAGTGAGTGCGCTCCATGCCAACTGCTGTGGATAATTTCGCCACGCTGCCACCTGTTTTTTCAAAATGATATTCCAAATAGGCTTTTTCAAAATGATCTCTGGCTTCTTTTAGTGGTAAATTGAAAAATTCGGGAATCGATGAAAGTATCATCGAATCACCGCTTATTTTATCCAGCGCATTTTTTATTTCTTCTAATTCAATCGCTTCACCCGCGCCCAAAATCATCAAACGTTGCACGAGATTTTTGAGTTCTCGGACATTGCCACGCCAACTGTAATTGCGTAAATAATTTTGTGCCGCCATCGAAAAACGTCGAAATGCCAATTTTTCATGCGTGACAAAATAATCCACATAAAAATTTAATAACGCGGGGACGTCTTCGCTGTGTTCGCGCAACGGTGGAATGGTGATTGAAACTTCATTGAGCAGATAATAAAGCTCGTGACGAAATCGCCCAAAACGCACTTCTTCATCTAATGCCATTCGTGTTGACGCGACAACGTGAACATCGACATTTACCGCTTCACTGCCGCCGACACGCAAAAATGAACTGGATTCCAACGCGCTTAATAAACGCAATTGTGTTTCTTTGTCCATATCGCCAATTTCACCTAAAAACAACGTGCCTTTATTTGCACGTTCAAGCAAACCTTGGTAAATACGATGTCCGTCTTCTTTACCAAAAAATTCTACCGCTGAATTTTCAGGGGAAATACTGCCAACGGCAACATTCACAAATGCACCATTGCGGTGTGAACTGTGATTGTGTAAATAACGTGCAAACAACTCCTTGCCAACCCCCGCTTCTCCGACAAATAAAACGCGTGTGTCGTGTTGGGCTAAACGTTTCAATTGTTCTTTGATGCGTGCAACGGCTGCACTTTTACCAATCGGATTAACGGCAACGTGAACGGGTGGGCGCAACCCTGCATTTTGTTGACCCGCTTCTAACGCACGTTCGACAATTAACAGTAATTTTGCCAATGACAAGGGTTTTTCTAAAAAGTCGAACGCGCCTAAACGAGTGGCTTCAACAGCTGCTTCAACTGAGCCGTGACCCGACATCATAATGACAGGACACAAGGTTTTTTCTTCCGATAGCCATTCTTTTAATAAGGTGATGCCGTCAGTATCGGGCATCCAAATATCTAACAAAATCAAATCGGGTTGAGTCGAAATTTTTAAAACTTTCGCTACACTCGCATTTTCTGCCATGCTGACTTGATAGCCTTCGTCTTCAAGAATTTCACCTAATAAATGACGAATATCGGGTTCATCATCGACAACTAAAATACGCGGTGATTGATTGCTCATAATGTTTTTCTAAAATTAAATATAAAGTGTCATA
The DNA here is from genome assembly GCA_903877065.1 of uncultured Pseudomonadota bacterium. Classification (GTDB taxonomy): domain Bacteria; phylum Pseudomonadota; class Gammaproteobacteria; order Methylococcales; family Methylomonadaceae; genus UBA10906. The sequence continues at coordinate 9,458 of CAIRCR010000254.1, read as the reverse complement.
AATCATGGCATTCTATGGTTTTAGATGCAAACACGATTATGTTGTAGAATGAACCGCAGACTTATTTTCACTACTGGAGATTCCCATGTCACAAAAATTATTATCCGATGTTGTTAAAGCAGGCGTTGTAACGGGCGATGATGTACAAAAAATTTTCGCGTTTTGTAAAACCCACAAAATGGCATTGCCTGCTGTAAATGTTATAGGGTGCGATTCAATTAACGCGGTTTTAGAAGCCGCCGCAAACTCGAAATCTGCTGTCATTATTCAATTCTCAAACGGAGGCGCACAATTTGTCGCGGGTAAAGGTTTGAAACTCGACGGTCAGCAAAGTGCAATTTTAGGTGCAATTGCGGGCGCACAACACGTCCACCGTGTGGCAAAACATTACGGCGTACCTGTAATTTTGCACACTGATCACGCGGCAAAAAAATTGTTGCCTTGGATTGACGGTTTACTTGATGAAGGTGAAAAACATTTTGCTGAAACGCGTCAACCTCTTTTTAGTTCTCATATGCTCGATTTGTCCGAAGAACCATTACACGAAAACATTGAGATTTGCGGACGTTATTTAGAACGCATGAGCAAAATAGGCATGACGTTAGAAATTGAACTTGGTTGCACAGGCGGCGAAGAAGATGGCGTTGATAACAGTCATTTGAATCAATCCGCGTTGTACACGCAACCCGAAGATGTTGCTTATGCTTACGAACAACTTATAAAAATCAGTCCACGGTTTACGATTGCCGCATCGTTTGGCAATGTTCACGGCGTTTATAAACCAGGAAATGTGAAATTAACGCCGACAATTTTGCGTGATTCTCAAACATTTGTTTCCGAAAAATTTGGTTTACCCGCAAATACATTGGATTTCGTCTTTCATGGTGGTTCAGGTTCGTCAGCGGCTGAAATTGCAGAAGCAATCAGTTACGGTGTAATTAAAATGAATATCGATACGGACACGCAATGGGCAGCCTGGGCAGGTGTTATGAATTATTACAAAACCAACGAAGGCTATTTGCAAAGTCAAATCGGTAATCCTGATGGTGACGACAAACCAAACAAAAAGTATTACGACCCTCGCGCTTGGCAACGTGCTGGACAAGTCAGCATGGTGGCTCGTGTTGAGCAAGCGTTTGTCGAATTGAATGCGGTGCATTCTTTTTAATTGATACTTGTATAGCACTACCCCTTAATTAGGAAATATTATGGCAACTTGGCTAGAAACGTGTGCAAAACAACTTATTCGTTTGGAAAAAACGTCAGTTTTATCCGATAAGCTGATGACACTGAGTAATAAAACGGGCGTAGATATATCGCCCGAAATGCTGCAAAAATTGGAATACGAACACGAGCGTTTAAATCGTCAACTCGAACGCTTACGCGCTAATCGATTTGAAGTTGCGGTAATTGGTTTAGAAAAAGCGGGCAAAAGTGCGTTGCTCAATGCGTGGCTTGGGCAAGAAATTTTGCCTTCAGCGCGTGAACGTTGCACGTTTACCAGCACTGAAATTTGGTCAGCACAAACCGAACAAGATCAATTACTTTCAATTCAGTATTACAGCCGTGAAGAAATTGCGATGTTGCAAAAACAGCGTCAAGACGCTTTAGCTGGCGCATTTCTTAGTGATAAAGAAAAAAAAGAAATTCAAGAAGATTTCAACGATACGGAAAAAAATCTTGATGCCATACACGAATTTACAAAACTGAAAAATGGCTTTAAACAAAGTTTTTTAGATATTGGCGAAATCAGCGAGTTGTTACAATCGGCGATTTTTAAAAACCGCGCTCAAACCCTTGCCATTAAGCGTATTCAACTTAAAACTGTGCGTTTGCGAAGCGACCGTGACATTATTTTTCACGACGTGCCAGGGTTTAATTCAGGTATTTTGATGCACGCAGAACAAGCCGTCGATCGTTTGCGAAATTGCGACGCGATTATTTACGCCAAAGAAATGAAGCAACCGTCGATTACAGGTCCTGAAAAAGAAATGTTACTCGTGGCAGATGCAGAAGATCCCAGTTTGCGTGTGTCGGATAAAGTTTTTGTCGTTTTAACGCAAGCTGACGCGATGGACGATCAAATTGATTTTCGTGATACGTTTGCAAAACACAAAACGTTTTGGGCAAATGTGCCAGAACGCCGATTATTACCAGTTTGTGCGCGTTCGCATTTGGTGGAATTTGGTATTCCAACTGACGACACGTTGCGCCGTTCAAAAAGTGCTGATGATAAAAATAAACTCAAAAAATTGGGCATTTCTGATGGCATGAATGCGTTAAAAGATGCCGTAAATTTTTACATTGATAACGAACGATCTGGTGTTTTACAAAAACGTTGTGATTCGCTGGTAAACACGACGCGCACTCACGCGAATGAAATGCTAGGCAAGCTCGAACCCATTTACGGCACATTGGCAGAAAATGACCGCGAAGAAGATGATTTGCTCGGCAAAGAATTTAATCAATGGTGGGGACGCGAATGGCAACGAATCAAAAAAGATTTTGATGTTTGGTATGCCGAAAGTATTCAAGGGCGACAAGAAGCCGATTCTTTGGGGGCAGAACATGAAGAACTCGCCGCACTTCGAGCTGCTTACGATCAAAAAATTGAAACATTATTGTCGAATTTAATTACCGCACAACCTGATGAATTAAAACGTATTTACACAGCTGGCGGCACAATTTCACTGCCCGATTCACGCGAAGGCAATTACAAAATTCGAGAAGAATTATTCCGTGAAATTCAAAAGAAATTTGAAACTGAATTAACCGATCAACTTGCTCAATCTTTGCAGGCGTTAATTGATCAAATTGTCAGAAAAACACAGGAATTACTTTGGGAAACCCAAGACGTGCGCCGTAATTTGTTGCACTCACATTTAGACGAAGGTATCGAACAGGCGCGAATTAGACACGGTTTTCAAGTGTTATTTTTACGTTTTGGACGTGTCGCCGTAGAAGCGTTTATCGCTAAACCCTTGCAAGCGCGTGACAGATTGTTGCACGAACGCGCCGCAGAAATAAAAACGCTGGAAGCGTTTTATCAAGGCAACGACAAAACGAAACAAGAAGGGGGCTTAACGCATTATTTGCGTTACGGTTTGTGGGCGGTATTGAATAAAACGGTTCCTGCTGGACGTACACGAAGCGCAGCAAAAGTGGTTGTTGATGTTGTGCTTACGGAAGCGGTAACACCAGTAAAAGAAATTGAAAAAGCAATTGAGCCGAGCAATTTTGAACAAGTCGTAGACGAAATTAACGGCGATTTAGCTGCGTTACAAGATTATTTGAAAAATAGCGTTTTTTACGCGGCGGGATTTATTACTTATTGCAACCAAGAGTTAGAGCGTATTCGTAATCGATTCAAAGAAATGGAAGACAACGATCGGCAATGGATTGGTATTATTCGCACGGCGGTGAAATATGAACGTAATCCTCTGATTCCCTACAATATTGCTCACACTCGCCGCGACTTTCAAATTCGACGCGAATTAGCGTTGGAACTCAAAGAAGTGCGCGATAGTTATAGCAACGTTTTTTAACGCGGTTTTTTATCGTAAATTCAAAACCAATTTCGCTACGTTCAAACCACACTTTTTTTCAATATCAACAAATGAGGTTGTCAAACGTGGATTGATTTCGAGTACAAAACAAGCATCTTCGTTTTCAATCAAATCAACACCAACATAACCAAATAAATCAGGAAATGCTTGAGCAATTTGCGATGCGAGTTTTTGATAACGTCCGTCGTCTAGTTTGTAATTCACTTCGATATTTTGCAAAACGTAATACTGATTTTTCACTTCAAAAACTTGCAAATTCACACACAACAATTCGGCGAAACCATTTTTGAAAATACACGATAAACTGATTTTTTCGCCGTATTTGTGTGGCTGAATAATGTGGCTTTTTTCAAGTGAGGGCAGGGCAAACCACTCTTTTTCAGACGAAAGCAAAAACGTATTTTCAGCCCCTGCACCGTCAATGGGTTTAATAACCCATTCTTTTTTCTGATTGTAAGTGAATTTAGGATTAAACATTTCTGTCGGTACAGTTTTAATTTTAGCTGTGTGTAAAATTTGAAAAGTAGTTAATTTATTCGCCGTCAACGCGACGGCTTTTGCGGGTGAGGTTAAAAGTCGTTTATTCGCTTGCTCAACGTAATGACAAAACCGTTCCAAAATGCCGTCAAATTCAGGCGCAATCACCCAAACCGCATCAACGGTTTCAGTTAATTGTTTAAATTCCAGCTCGATGTCAGACGTAAATTTTGTCATCACAATCACATCAACATCAGATAATTTCTCAAAATTCAAAAGTAACGCATCGACCATCATTTGCCCTTCGTGCGTCAAATTTCCCGACGATTCACCGCTCACTGTTATGTATTCAAAAATTAAAATTTTCATTTTAGTTGTCAATTTCTTGGCTTACCTGTTTATTTTAGTTATTAAGTTATTGTTATTTTTAAAATTTTAAAAGTTGGCTCTTATTGTGCTTTTAAATTCGTAGCTGCTATTAGACCGTGATTGTTAGCGCGTTATTTGCTTTTTCGATGGAGCGACAACGCTAAATAGTCAGGTGTAAATATCAGAATTTTCTGCTCAAAAATGAATGGTTGTTAGGAATTGCCATGCAGCACATTTTGACAGCATTGAGACGCTTACGCGCTTGTTTTATTTCACAACACTTACTTTTTGAAAATTTTTGGAGACAACAATGGCACTTATAATAAATACCAACTTAGCGTCAATTAACGGACAACGCAATTTAAATGGTTCGGGAATTGCACAATCCACAGCAATGCAACGCTTATCATCGGGTGTTCGTGTTAATAATGCGAAAGATGATGCAGCAGGTTTAGCAATTGCAGACCGAATGACATCGCAAGTACGCGGTATGACTGTTGCGACAAGAAATGCTAATGACGGCATTTCATTGACGCAAACAGCAGAGGGCGCGTTAGGTTCATTAACCGATACGTTACAAAGAATGCGTGACCTTGCTGTTCAATCATCGAGCAACGCGGCAGTTTCTGCTTCAGATCGCGCTAAAATGGACACGGAATTCAAAGCATTAAATGAGGAATTATTACGCGTAATTGGAAACAGTGAATTCAACGGTAAAAAAATTCTCAATGGTGATTTAGCGGGCGGTTTGAATATTCAAGTTGGCGCAACTACGGATACAAATAGCCGTATTAGTGTCGCCGTTTCAGATATGGGATTACTTTTAGCTCCTGTTACAAAAACAATGTTAAGCCCTGTAAATCAAGCTATTGATTCAACGTTAGCAGCAACAATTGCTGCGTATTCAAATGATGCGGGTGCAAATGTTGATTTGAAAGCAGCAAGTGATGCGGCTAAATTGGCGAATGCTGCCGTTGTTGCGGCGAAAAAAGCGGCTGAAGCGCCAACTGATATGGCTTTAGCTAAAGCGGCTTCAACAGCAAACAAAATTGCCGCCGCTGCAATTGCCGCGTCATCGACAACAACACTTGCCTCAACCACTGCAAATAAAGCTATTCCGCTGGTTTCGCAAGCGTTTACCGACACAGTCACGTCAGCTGATTTAGCCAACCAATCAACAACAGCTTCTGTCGATGCAACAGATGTCATCATGCAACTTAAAGGTGCAACCGACTCAACAGAAGCATCGTCACTCTTAACAACAGCATTACAACTCGCGTCTGCAGCGACTACAAATATAGATGCGTCGAGTCAAAACGTTTATGTGTCTGTTATGAATAAATTGACAGGTGATGCGATTGATTTACCCGCCTCAGCAAAAGATAACGCAGGTTTATTGACAACCGATAATGTATTGAATGCGGCAGTTAATAGAGCGCATAAAGAGGGCAATGCTTTCGGTGCGGATAGAGAAGCACAAAAAACGCTTGCGGGTTTTGCACTTGCAAAGGCTTTAGCGGGTGCGTCTTTCGTTGAAAATCCTTTACAAACCGCAACGTCAAACGAAACAGACAGAGCTTCTTTTATTGCTAACAGTAAATTAGTAACTGATACAGCAACAAAAGCGGATGCGGTTGCAGCCGATTATGCGTTATCTTCAATCAATTATATTGATGCGGCAATTGCGGCAATCGATACAGAGCGTTCTAACTTAGGTTCAACGCAAAATCGTTTTACCACTACGATTTCAAATTTACAAAACGGCATTGAAAACCAGTCGGCAGCTAAATCACGCATTATGGATGCTGATTTTGCTCAAGAAACTGCGAATTTAAGCCGTTCACAAATTTTGCAACAAGCGGGTACTGCGATGTTAGCTCAGGCAAATCAATCAGGTCAGACAGTAATGACTTTGCTGAGATAAGTAACGTTCTTTTAGAACATCGGAACTTTCAAAAAGGCGGGATTTAATCCCGCCTTTTTTTATTTTAAAAATTTTTTTATTCGACGACGTTCATTTTTTGCTTAAATTTGTCGCACAATTAAATTTGGGATTACGCGGATTGTGTGTCTATACTCAGTCATTGCTTTTAAAAATATTTTTGAATTACAAATTTTGAGAATCGTCCGATGATTACAATCAACACCAATTTAATTTCAGTCAATGCACAGCGTAATTTACAAAGTTCTGCTACGGCTTTATCGACTTCCATGCAACGATTATCTTCGGGGATGCGGGTTAATTCCGCAAAAGATGATGCTGCGGGGTTAGCGATTGCAGATCGCATGACCTCACAAATAGGCGGAATGAACGTGGCGATGAGAAATGCAAATGACGGCATTTCACTAACCCAAACTGCCGAAGGGGCATTAAGTTCACTCACAGATACACTTCAACGAATGCGTGATTTGGCAATTCAATCGTCAAGCAATGCAAGTATTTCAGCTTCAGATCGCGCTAAATTACAAACAGAATTTAAAGCACTCAATGATGAGTTGTTACGCGTTGTGCAAAACACCGAATTTAACGGTAAAAAAATTCTAAACGGTGATTTAGCAAGCGGTTTGAATATTCAGGTCGGTGCAACAGGTGATACGAGTAGTCGCGTTCGTGTTGCCATTGCAGATATGAGCAAATTATTAAATCCTGTCACGAAATCAACGTTATATCCGAAAGGTGAAGCAATTGATGCGATTTATAGTTTGAATGTTGGCAACGTCGTGTCATCGATTTCTGCCGATACGCTCTTAAAAAATGCAAATGATGCCGCAGTTAAAGCGAATGCGGCAGTTGTTGCTGCAACGCTTGCGGCAAATTCACCGACAGATATTGCATTAGCCAAAGCGGCTTCTACTGCCAACTTAACCGCAGTAAACGCTATTTTTGCATCATCGACCAACATTTTAGCCAGTAGCACGGCAAACAAAACGAATGGTTTACTTTCAGATTCATTCTTAAATTCTGTTGTTTTTTCAAATAGTTCAACACTTGCGGCTACGAATGTTATCAGCGCGACGGATACGTTGATACAAGCCAAGGGCGTAACGGATTCTTCTCAAGCAAACTCGTTATTAACGACAGCAAAAGAACTTGCCAAAACGGCGGAATCTGACGTGTCATTTGCAGGGCAGAATGTTTATGCGTCTACCATGTCAACACTTGATACGAGTGTTGATGCCGCTTACACAAGAGCAACTAAAGGCTCGTTAGGCGCAGACAAAGTTGCGTTAAAAGCACTCGATGATTTAGATATTTCCGAAGCGATTGCGGCGGCTTCTTATGTGAATAATCCGAATAAAACACAAGCCGCTAATGAAAACGCTAAACAATCTTTTATCAATGGTAATAAATTAGTCCTTGAAGCAAGAAAAGGTGCAGATAGTGTCGCCGCCGACTATGCGTTGTCAGCGGCAAATGCAATTGATACCGCCATTGCCGCCATTGATACGCAACGCTCAAATTTAGGTTCAATGCAAAATCGCTTTACGACAACACTTGCGAATTTGCAAAACGGAATTGAAAATCAATCGGCGGCGAGATCTCGTATTGTTGACGCTGATTTTGCTCAGGAAACTGCCAACTTAAGCCGCGCTCAAATTTTGCAGCAAGCAGGTATTGCGGTGCTTGCACAAGCAAATCAAGCAGGACAAAACGTACTGACACTTTTGAAGCCGTTTTAATGATTTATTTTTACCATGAGTTAAATTCATAAAAGAAAAAATTAAAGTAACGAAAAGGCAAGCCGATAAACTGTGCGAGTTTCGAATTTACAAAACTTTTTTGCAATACAAAAAACTTTTCTTAGTCGTTTTAATTTAAATCACTTTTGAGCAATTTCGCTCGATAGACTTTTGGAGATATATCATGGCACTTACAATTAACACCAACCTTGGCTCAATCAACGGTCAACGTAACTTAAATTCTTCTGCAACTGCGCTTTCAACTTCAATGACTCGTTTGTCTTCTGGTGTTCGCGTTAACAATGCAAAAGACGACGCGGCTGGTTTGGCAATTGCTGACAGAATGAACTCACAAGTTCGCGGTATGACAGTTGCAGTAAGAAATGCAAATGACGGCATTTCATTAACTCAAACTGCTGAGGGTGCATTGGGTTCATTAACAGATACTTTGCAACGTATGCGTGACTTAGCTGTTCAATCTTCAAGCAACGCAGGTGTTTCTGCTTCTGACCGCGCTAAAATGGACACAGAATTCAAAGCATTGAACGACGAGTTAATTCGTGTTGTTCAAAACAGTGAATTCAACGGTAAAAAAATCTTAAGTGGTGATTTAGCGGGTGGTTTGAACATTCAAGTTGGTGCAACTACTGACACTAACAGCCGTATCGCTGTTGCTGTTTCAAACATGGGAAATTTACTTTCACCTGTAACAAAAACAACATTAAGCCCTGCAAACCAAGCTATTGATTCAACTTTAGCTGCAACTATTGCTAAAGCAAATAATGATGCTGTTTCAGATGCAACGTCTCCTTTGAGTTTGTCTAACACAGCCGCTAAATTGGCAAATGCAGCAGTTGTTGCGGCGAAAAAAGCAGCTGAAGCACCAACTGATATGGCTTTGGCTAAAGCAGCTTCTACAGCAAACAAAATTGCTGCTGCGGCGGTTGCGGCATCATCAACTACAACAAATACAACTACTATTGCTAACAGAGCTTTAAATTTAGTTTCTCAAGCATTCACAGATACAGTTGCAGCGTCTGACATCAAAAACCAAGCAACCACTACTGCAGTAGACGCTACTGATTTAGTAATGCAAGCAAAAGGCACAACTGACGCTAGCCAAGCGGCTTCATTGTTGACAACAGCTCAACAATTAGCAGCATCAGCAGCAACAAACGTATCGGCTTCTGGTCAAAACGTTTATGTAACTGTTATGAATACATTGACTGGTGACGCAATTGACACGCCAGCATCTGCAAAAGACATTAGTGGTTTGTTGACAACTAGCAACGTATTAAACGATGCAGTTAACAGAGCGCACAGAGCAGGTAACGCGTTTGGTGAAGACAGAGAAGCTCAAAAAAC
>CAIRCR010000253.1 GCA_903877065.1 uncultured Pseudomonadota bacterium | reverse complement strand
CCTTTTTTTCTCCCTTGCTATTCATATCAAGGATCCGCTTTTCCAGTTTGAGATCAATGAACGGTCCCTTTTTAAGTGATCTTGGCATAATGTATCTGCTTGTTGTTGTTATCCGCTATAATTATTTGTGGATTGTCCATGCCAAAAATGAGAATCTTCAATCGGTTAGACGAATTGAAGTTTGACTCACCACCAAAATTCAACAGCGCAGAAAGGAAAAAATTTTTCGCATTATCAATGGCATTGGAAGAATTACTTGAAAGCCCAAGAACTACGCCCACAAACAAAGTTTGCTTCGTCGTGTCACTGGGATATTTCAAAGCTAGAAAAAGATTTTTTGCCCGTCAATTTTTACAAACAGATATTGAATTCGTTGCCAATCTATTGAACGTACCTTTATCTGAAATTGATCTCGAAAGTTATAGCAAAGTAACGTATTTAAGGCATCAACAACTTATTTTGAGCCATTTTGGTTACTCTAAATTTGATGAAAATTTCGCTAAATCCGAAATTCAATCATTGGTGCAAATTCAGCATCGTCCAAAAATTGTGTTATTAGAATTGCTTGAATCATTAGCGCGTAGAAAAATGGTGATACCCACTTACAATCAACTTTGCGAGTTAATCGTCAATGCTTTTAACCATCACGAACAAATTCTCAGTCAAACAGTTTTCAACTCGCTCAATGAAAATCAACGCCTCAAACTCGACAGTTTTTTGGAAAAAGAAGATGAAAATTTAGATTGGAGTTATCGGCTCACGCTGTTCAAGAAAACGTACCAATCCACGAAGCCGTTCAAAATCAAAGCTAATTTGGACGATTTAAAAGCCCTACAGCAGCTTTATCTCGAATTTCACCCTGTGATAACGAAATTGAATTTAAGTGCTGCGAGCATGCGGCATTACGCTTATTTGGTCATCAAGTCCCAAATCCCACAAATTTCGCGGCGTTCAGTTCCAATTCGTTATTTGTATTTGATTGCTTTTATCGCTTATCAGACGTTCAAGTTGAACGATATGTTGATTGATACGCTGTTGCAAACCGTGAAGAATGCGACAAATTCAGCGGAGCGACGGCAAAAAGAAGCCTATTTTGCAGAGCGTGAAAAACGTGACGAATCCTTTAAAACATTCAAGCAAAACATTCTTGAAACCTTATCTACAATACGGCACATCGTTGATGATAACCAATTGAATGATAATCAAAAAGTTCCTTTAATCAGCCAAGCCTTAGAAACTGAAACGGTAAAGTTTGAAACACTAATTTCATCAGAAAAGAAAACTCAGCATGGACAAGATTATTTCGAGGCGTTGGAAGAGCAATCGCTCAAATTACAACGCCGAGTTTCCGATATTGTTCGTCAAATCCAGTTTGATAAAAATAGCACCAATCCCGCCTTATTCAAGGCATTAGAGCATTATCAAAAACAGGATGCGAACATTGATAAAAATGCGCCGACAGATTTTTTAAAACCTGAAGAACGTACAGCTTTGATTTCGGCAGATGGAAAATTTCGCCCCTCGCTTTACAAAGTCTTGTTGTTTGTTCACGTTGCCGAAGCCATTAAATCTGGCGCATTGAACCTGATTCACTCTGAAAAATACCGTTCACTTGATGATTATTTGATTCCAAAAAACGAATGGGAAAAACATCGTACAGAGTATTTAGAACGAGCGAAATTAACAGAATTTGCTGATTGTAAAGCCACTTTGAATTCGTTCAAATCACTTTTGGATAAGCAATTTCAGCAAACTAATCAGAATTTCAAAGCAGGTAAAAATCCTTATCTCTCAGTGCATAAAGATGGAACAGTTCATGTTAAAACGCCTAAACAAGAGGAAGTTGAATGTTTGCCGCTAAAAGCATTTTTTCCCGCCAGAAAATATATTCCGATAATTGAAGTGTTAGCAACCATCAATCAAACGACTAATTTTTTGGACGAATTTGAACATTGGCAACCCAAATATCAACGTGAAAAACCTGCTGCAAAAACGTTTTTCGCGGGAATTATGGGTTATGGTTGTGACATTGGTCATCGAAAATTGGCGCAAATTTCTAATCAAATCAATGAGAACGAACTTGGAAATGTTGTACGTTGGTATTTTTCGCTGCAAAACGTTCAAGCTGCCAATGACCGTATTTTGCAATTCACCAGCCAACTCGATTTACCTCGAATTTATCAAGCCAAACCAGAAAAACTGCATACTTCAAGCGATGGACAGAAACGTGAAACTGAAGACGATTCGCTCAACGCCAACTATTCATTCAAGTATTTTGGGCAGAACAAAGGCTCCAGCACAGTTGGATTTATCGATGCTCGAAATTTCATGTGGTATTCAACGGTAATAAGCTCTGCCGAGCGTGAAGCGGCTTATGTGATTGATGGTTTGATGTACAACAATGTGGTCAAAAGTGACATTCATTCAACCGATACACATGGTTATTCGGAAGTGATTTTTGCCTCAAGCTGTTTTTTGAGATTTGAATTTGCGCCGAGAATCAAAGGTCTGCATAAACAGAATTTATATGCTTTCAAGCCGCGAAAACACTACGAAGAACAGGAATTTATTTTGCTACCCACTCGGTGCATCCAAGAAAATATCATCGAAAATGACTGG
>CAIRCR010000252.1 GCA_903877065.1 uncultured Pseudomonadota bacterium | reverse complement strand
GGTGATTTTTCTAAAACAAAGTCATATTCATTGCTATTAAATCGAGCTTTACTTGCTAATTGATGCAACGTAATATCCCAAAATAAACGTCCTACACGGTCTAATCGAGCCTGAGCTTGGTCTAATTGCAGTTTCATCAAATCGTGAATATCTTCATCGAAATGCGTTAAAAGTAATTCCTGTGTCTTTTTTAATTTGTCTTCAATGTCTGTTTTTAATTCATTTTGAAGTGCATCGAAAGCATTGTTAATTTCTTCTGTACTACGGCAGGATTGATAAATTTCTAAAATACGTTTTTCAAAATCAACCCCTGATTCTATTGCACCCAGTACATCATCGGAAGCTCCAAACACACCGTTGAATAAATTGAATTTGGTTGTAAGCAGTTCTAATACCCGTTGGTCGGCTGAATTGCGCGTATTGACGAAATTTATAACCACCACGTCAAACTTCTGTCCATAACGATGACAACGCCCGATACGTTGTTCTATTCGTTGAGGATTCCAAGGCAGGTCGTAATTGATAACTAGCGAACAAAACTGCAAATTAACCCCTTCAGCCGCTGCTTCAGTTGCAATCATAATTTCTGAATTATCACGAAAGTTTTCTATCAGTGCTGTGCGTTTATCAACAGGTTTTGACCCTGTTACTTTGTCGGTGTTTTTATTCTGTTCTAACCAATTTTTATAAATGATTGCCGATTCACTATCATTGTTTGTGCCGTTGAAAATAGTGAGTTTTTCGCCATAACCTTTGCTGACTAAATAGTCTTTTAAATACTCTTGCGTGCGTCTGGATTCTGTGAAAATAATGGCTTTACGAGGCGCATCCATTTTCCCCATTTCTCGAAAACCTATTTGCAGAGCTGAAATAAGCTGCTCTGTTTTGGCATCAATTTTTATGCTTTGAGCATCGTTGATATATCTACCGAGTTCTGTGATTTCTAGGTCTAATTTTTTTATATCAAGGCTATTTTCATTTAATTCAAGATGAGTATTTTCTTCGATGTCATCATCTAAACTTTCTAAATAATCATCTTCTAATTCATCTTCTTCAATTAAAGCCTGAATAAATTCTTCTGCGGTTTCTTGAGTTGAATTATTTTTTAGACCTTCTAATCTTTTTTGTATGTGTTCTAACGTTGCGGTGACTGCATGAGTAGATGATGCAAGTAATTTTCTTAAAATTAAATTAGTTAAGTGTCGTTGTTTTTTGGGAAGCGAATAGGAATCTTCGCGTAACATGAAAGCAGATAACAAATCATAAAAGTGTTGTTCGTTATCGCTTGGTGTGAATGGCTGAGTAAAAGTTTTTCGTTCTGTGTAACGTACATATTCAAGCACTTGCTTACGCAATGTTCGTTTCATAAAACTGCCTAAACGCGCTTTTAAACCACCTAAATCTGAACCTGCATTTAAGTATTGAGCGCGAAACGATTTATCATCACCAAACAAATTTTCATCAATCAGTGTGGATAAACCATAAAGCTCTATTAAGCTGTTTTGTAATGGTGTTGCGGTGAGTAATAGTTTTTGTCTATGAAACAATGAACGGCGTAATGATTGCCCTATTCTGTTTGTTTTTAAATGGGCGTTTCGTAATTTGTGTGCTTCATCAATCGTTACTAAATTCCAAGAAACCGATACTAATTGCTCTTCCATACGGAATGCGTATTGGAGAGAATATCGAAGTTATGTATGCTGAATTAGGAGATTGGTTTAAAAATGAATTGAAAGGTTATTCTTGTTGGGTTATTTCTGCAAACGAAGATGCTTTAAAACATGTGGGATTAAAACCAGATTTCAAAAATGATTCATCTTTTACCTTATATAACGATG
>CAIRCR010000251.1 GCA_903877065.1 uncultured Pseudomonadota bacterium | reverse complement strand
TTCGTAAATCAAATCCAAAACCACTTCATCATCAACGGCTTCGCTGAATTTGTAGGTGTGAATGTAATTGCCAAACACTTCTAAGCTGGTTTGTTTATCTTTTTTGAGTAGCGGCGTGCCTGTGAAACCAATAAATACCGCATTCGGCATTATCGCTTTCATGACTTGATGCAATTTACCGCTGTGGGTTCGATGGCATTCATCGACAAATACAAACACTTCGCCAACGGTTTTGCTCGGTTGATTGGCTAATTCTTTGATGAATTTATCAAAATCATCAACGTCTTTTCTGCCGAATTTATGCACCAGTGAACACAATAAACGCGGTTTATGTTGCCCCAATAATTGCGTCAATTCCGCGCCACTGCTGGTGCGTTGAATCGGTTCACCTGCTTCGTTAAAAACACGCTCAATTTGTTTGTCGAGTTCGTCGCGGTCGGTGACGATGGCAATTCGCGCATTCGGATTGTTTTCTAAAATCCATTTTGCCAAAAGCACCATCACGATACTTTTGCCACTGCCTTGCGTGTGCCAAATAATGCCGCCTTTGCGTTGTTTGATATTTTTTTGCGCCGCTTTGATGCCAAAGTATTGATGTACACGCGGCAACTTTTTAATGCCGCCATCGAATAAAACGAAATCAAACAGCAACTCAATCAAGCGCGATTTTTCGCACATTTTCAGCAAATACTTGTCGAGTTTGTAACGGTCGTTTTCGTGTTCGTCTTCTTTCCACGTTAAAAAATACTTTTCTTGTGTGCCGATTGTGCCGTAACGCAAACCTTCGCTGTCATTGCCTGCAAAGATAAATTGCACCGTTGAGAAAAACCACTCGTTAAATTCGGGGCGTTGATTTGAGCAATTTTGTCGAATCCCATCACCGATTGAAACGCGACTGTTTTTGAGTTCAATTACGCCGATTGCAATGCCATTTACATATAAAACCAAATCAGGGCGGCGCGTGTTTTGACCTTTTAACGTCACTTCTTCGGCAATCGCAAAATCATTTGCTTGCGGATTTTTCCAGTCGATGAAATGAATCGTTTGTGTGTTTTCGCTGACGCTGGTTTTGATTGCCGCGCCGTAACGCAACAAGCTATAAACTGCTTTATTTTTGGTGTAGAGATTTTGGCTGTGTTGGTTGGCGGCATCTTTGAGTTTTTTTATCGCGCCACTGATTTGCGCGGCGTTGTAACCGCTTCGGGTCAAATAATTAGAAAGTAGCGTTTCTTCGATGTTGCTGTTGTTTTCGCGCTCGTGAAAATCGCCCAAATAACGGTAATTTAACTCGTCACGAAATAATTGAATTACGCGGTTTTGCGTGGAGCGTTCTGGTTTGCCGATGTTATCCATTAAAATTTATCCCCACAATGCCGTTTTAAACCAAGTCGTTTCTAGTGCGTCGTTTTGTTCTTATAGGTACAGGAATCAACGGCGCAATTTGTTTGATAACTTTGCGCGAACCATCAGGAAATACCTCAATAATCTCGCCCTGTTCAACCTTCAACACGCTGCTACCATTTGCCAGAGCTTGCCAATAGGCTTGCGTAAAAGCGGCATCCGCCAAGTCAGGAATGTGGTCTTCCAAAAATCGCATACTTGCTTCGTTTGAAATCATGCGCTTGCTCCGACTAACCGAATCTGCCCCGTCAATAATTCCTGCATCATG
>CAIRCR010000250.1 GCA_903877065.1 uncultured Pseudomonadota bacterium | reverse complement strand
TCCCATTTTTCGCAATTCCTCAATCAGTTGGTTTTCTGCATCATGGGCTGTTGTGTAGTCACCTGCCTCGTTATCAATTACATTCAGAAGTGCTTCTATTCGTTCACACAGTTGTGTATGTTGATTGAGACGGTTAAGAAAAATCTGATCGTTATGTTTAGTCATCGTTTATGTCAAACCAAATAGCGATATTTTACAAAATCCCCTCGCTTTTAATCACACCCTTTGAAGTGTTGGACGAAAAAGGCAGTCGCGGCAACGGAAACGGTTTAGGCACATCGACTTGCAAAGAAATTCGGCAAACGTGCGTTAGGACGTGAGGTAGTCCCTGCAAACCAGTGCAGGTAATAAAATCAATAGGATACGCCAAAATAAAGCGACAACTCAATTTTAAAAAGTTGTTGAAAATCAAGTGATTTTAAAATTATCAACCACCGATTTTGTGTAAAATTAACTCACCTGCATTGGTTTGTGGGGACTATCGGACGTGAATCGAGAGCTGGGTAAAGCAGAAAAATTTGAATGTGAATAATTCTTTTGGCACCGCTTGCGACAATGTACAAAATCTCTAAGCGTTTTTATTTGTTATACCGAATGTTATACCGAAAACGAATTTTTCTTAAAATACAAAAAAGCCCTACTAGCGAAAACCGCCACAGGACTTGAATTTATTGGTCGGAACGATAGGATTTGAACCTACGACCCCTTGTCCCCCAGACAAGTGCGCTACCAAGCTGCGCCACGCTCCGATTGAATAATGAGTTATGTACAACAAATTAGTTTAATTTCCTCTAATTGTATTGAGCGAGTATGTTTTAAAAATTTAGCGGGGCTTAATTTGTAAGATAAATGACATTTTGAGTTTTTTTGAAATGCTATAAAAAACGCATTATTTATATTTCTAAATAATGTTACTTTATCACATTTGTGAGAGCTTTAGTATATATAGCTTTCTATATCAGCAATTCTAATTTTATTTGCCCGAATTTCAAACTGTGTTTTTAAGTCAAATTTCACCTTTTGGGCGAAATAGGCATCCGCATAATATACCACTTATTACAGATTCCCTTTACTGACTGCTTGTAATAGTTCATCAATAAAATGCTGTCCATAAAGTGGCAAATAATTGTTTTTCAAATAAGCGATTTTAGTTTTGGAGCATGGAATTAAATGTGATAAATCCCGCGCAACTAAATCCGAATCGATCGTTGCATCGTAAGCCATGCCCGCAATAATCCCAACCCCCAAGCCTAGACGAACGTAAGTTTTAATGACATCGGTATCTGCTGCAGATAGCACAATATCTAGTTTGCTCTCCGATTTTTCAAATGCTTTTTCAATGTTTGAACGCCCAGTAAAGCCAAAGCTGTAGGTCAAAATTGAAAATGACGCTAAACGCTCTAAAGTAACTTCTCCATCAGCAAGCGGATGATTTTTTGGCATAATCGCGGCGTGATGCCATTCGTAGCAAGATTTCACAGCTAAATAAACATCATCGGCAACTTTTTCAGTGCAAATGGCAATATCGGCTTTGCCTGTATGCAACTTGTTAATTAACTGTTCAGGAGAGGCTTCGTCCATATAAATTCGCACACCAGGATATTTTTCTCGAAAACGCAAAATCGGTTTCGGCAAGAAATACTTAGCTTGTGTATGTGTAGTTGCAATGTGTAAAACACCGTGATTACTATCAAGATAATCTGCGGCAAGTGCTTGAATGTTGTTTTTTGCTTGATTGATCGCGTTGACTTCTTCGATGATTCGCAGACCAAGCGGTGTCATTGCGGTCAATTTTTTGCCGTGTCGTTCAAAAAGTGGCGAACCAATTTCGCCTTCAAACAGTTGTAATTGCCGACTAACCGCCGACTGAACAATATTCATTTTTTCAGCAGCTTTTGACAAACTAAAATTAGTCTCTTGCAAAATTCGCAAAAGTTCAATTTGACTTAAATTCATGAGTGAAACCAATGAGCGTGACGAATTTTTAAATCTACTTTGTCACCACGACTAAGTTGCAAGCGTTTGAATTGTTCATTGGGCATTTCAGCAAAAACCGCTTTTTGTTTTCCATTAGGCAAATTTTTCGAAAGTTCAATCCGAATTAACGCGCCTAAATGTTGCCAATCTTTCAACGTGACAGGCGTATCGTTTGTTGATTTTGTAAGTTCAATGTCGTGCGGACGAACGTGAGCCACAGAATTTGGAGTTATTTCTTGTGAAACAGACAAACCCACTTGCTCAAACCAATCACTTGAAAAATGGGAAAGCGTAAATTCATTAGTTTGCCCGATAAATTTCGAGACAAACGCATTGGCAGGATAATCATAAATTTCGGCAGGTGAACCTTGTTGTTCAATACGCCCTTTATTTAAAACAACCACTTGGCTCGCAACTTCCATGGCTTCTTCTTGATCGTGCGTGACAAAAATACTGGTAACGTTTAATTCGTGATGCAAATTGCGTAACCATTGGCGTAAATCTTTTCGTACACTGGCATCTAACGCGCCAAACGGCTCGTCGAGCAATAATACCGACGGCTCAACCGCCAACGCTCTTGCCAGCGCAATACGTTGACGTTGACCACCCGAAAGTTGGTCGGGAAAACGATTGTGTTGCCAATCAAGTTGAACAAGTTCCAATAAAGCGTGGGTTTTTTTTGCGATTTCACTTTCACTCGGACGCACTTTTTTATCTTTAACACGCATTCCAAATGCCACGTTGTCAAAAACGGTCATGTGGCGAAACAGCGCGTAATGTTGAAAAACAAAACCAATGCCACGCTGACTAACGTGCAAATCTGTTTTATCGTCGCCGTTCAAGAAAATTTTGCCTTTGTCGGCTTGTTCAAGTCCTGCAATGATGCGTAATAACGTGGTTTTACCACAACCCGAAGGCCCTAAAAGTGCGACGAGTTCACCTTCTGGAATTTCTAAATCAATATCATGTAAGGCAGGAAAATCACCAAAATTTTTGCTAATGTTTGAAAGTACTATACTCATAATTGTTAGTTATCCAAAAAACCAATTGTTACTTCAATGGTAAAGGACATTTTAAAAAAAATAAAACGATGATATTCGATAGTGACATCTAAAAATTAGATGAAGAATGAACGGTAACTAATAATTCGTAAGCCCCCAGCTCTGCTGGGGAGACTCCCAAAGTTTGACAATTCCAGAAATCATCGCGAGCCTCGTATCATGTACATCTTTTAATTTCGATACCACCGAAATAT
>CAIRCR010000249.1 GCA_903877065.1 uncultured Pseudomonadota bacterium | reverse complement strand
GCACCAGTAGCTAATAAAGCATCGATTTCATTAGGCTGGACGGGTGAAACATGAGCGCGTGCTGCTTCGCCCATTTGGATAAACTTTTCAGAGTAAGCCATTTTTTCTCCTTATGTTTTAAAAATTGATTGATGTTGTGTGTGAACTAGTACTCAGTCAAAGTTGTTTTGACGGGTTGATTAGTATGTAACTTACTGATATTGCTATTTTTAAATAAAAATTTATCCGTCATTTTAAAAATGACTGAGTACCAGTACACCAAACTGTTAAAGTTCGGGATTATAAAAATGAATCAATCCGTGAATTTATGCTTGATTCAGACACAAATTAAATCCCGTTTATTTACAATTTGATGTACTAGTAGTTCAAATACTAACGGGGCTTGAACATAGGTTAGTATTGGAATAACTGAAAGCGTTCTAGCAACAGCTAACGATGACAGTATTTTTTTAACGCAGCGTTTCTGCTTTACTAATTGCTTCCGCCAGTAATTTATCGTTCTGTAATATGTGGTTATAGAGCCAATCTTTCAGAAATTTTGCCACTTTTGTCGTGTGCATCATTTTTCCGTTATTAAAATCATTCTGTAAATCATCAACTTGCTTTAACAATTGTTCATGCTTTTTTCGGTGTTCGATAATCATTGGATATTTGATGCGGCTCATTTCATCTTCTTCACGTTTAAAATGCTCTCTTGTGTAGATGAAAAGATTGTTTAGCACTTTGCTGATTACGTCATCTCCTCGCCCTTCTTGCATTGCGTTATGAAAATTGTTGATCATTTGAATCAATTTTTTGTGATCATTGTCAATGAAATTGTTACCTAAACTCAGCTCGTCGCTCCAATCAAAAAATGCCGATTTTTTAGAAGCATCGGAAATTTCTTTTTTCAATCGTAAAATTGCAATACCAGTCTCACTAGAAGCATTGGAATAGGAGGTATTTACACCTAGCATACCCTCAGCTTCTGTGTATTTCCTTAAATTGATAGTTGTTGCAATCTTGCCCGCTTCAATATGGAATATTTTGTGTTTAGCTATACACTCTTTATAGCTTTTCAAATCGTCCAATGTGGCTCTACTTTCGCCATACAGCCATTTGCCAAAGTCACAACAACTGTCTTTGGAAATGGTTTCTGCGTCCAGTGTCTCCTGTTTAGATATTGCGGTTCGAAACTTCGTTTTCCATTCAGTGTGTTTATTCAATGCTATATCTAAATCCACGTCAATTTCCATTTTAAAGTAATTATTTTTCAATGCGGTGACCCTGTGGTGTCGTCATGTCTATATACACCACTTCATTTTTTTTAGTGCCAACCACCATATTGTGTAGTTGTATCACCCCGCCACCCCGTGCTAGTTTTATTTGCATCGGGAGTATTAACGCTATTACTTGCTGCTAAAATCATATTTTGGCGTGTATAACCGCCTAATGCTTTTGCTTTTGCCGCAATGCTTGTTGTTAGCGCATTGATGTCGTAGCTAGTTAAATCAGTATCAACAACAACCGAAACGAACTTATCTGCCCGTAAGACAATTGGCAATTTTGTTTGCGCTGGAATTTCTAATTGGTAACGTCCATTTTCAACATTCGTCGAAGCAACTACATTTTCACCGTCAAGGGCTTCAACATTGCCCGTTTTGTTTTCAACTTTTCCAGAAAAAGTTGCTC
>CAIRCR010000248.1 GCA_903877065.1 uncultured Pseudomonadota bacterium | reverse complement strand
TGTGGTCGAAACACCAACTGAAACAACCGTTGTGAAACCAACCACACCAACAGTCAGTAATGATGCGTTTGAAACAAAGGCGATAAAACCACCAGCGGATATGACGTTTGCGTGGGATTTTGCTTTAACCGAAGAAGCCAACACTTTCTATGTCGGTTCATTGCCAAACGCGCCCACCGTGCGAATTATGGCATTAGGCGGCAACGATACAATTTCAGGCGGTGACAAAGGCGTTTCTGTGCGTTGGATTGATGCGGGTGAAGGTGATGACCGAATTTACGGCGGTGATGAATCAGCAGATACGTTACTCGGTGGTTCAGGGGATGACGTTT
Organism: uncultured Pseudomonadota bacterium; assembly: GCA_903877065.1. GTDB lineage: Bacteria > Pseudomonadota > Gammaproteobacteria > Methylococcales > Methylomonadaceae > UBA10906. Next base: position 2,264 of record CAIRCR010000248.1, on the reverse strand, counting down.
TGAGTGGCGGAAACTACTACTACGACAACTACTACAACGACAGCAACGATACAGCTAAAAATGTTTTATCAGGTGGTTTAGGTAACGATATGCTGGTGGGTGGTGTTGGAGCTGACGTGTTAATTGGTGGTGAAGGTGATGACAAAATTTATTCTGGTGAACGTGGTCAAGTAGCAAATAACACGCTCATAGGTGGTGCTGGTAATGATGAGCTATTTGCTGCTCAGAGCGGTGGAAATAATAGCCTTGATGGTGGTGCAGGTAGCGACACAATAACTGGTGGCAACGGAAACGACACGTTAATCGGCGGGGACGGTAATGACCGTTTATTGGCAGGCGAAGGAAGTGACACCATCGACGCAGGCGCAGGAGTTGATTTTATTAACGGCGGTAATGGCGCGGACGTGTTTGTTTTCGCAAAAGGCGATTCGGGCGTTGGACTTGCGAACCGCGACATAATCAGTGATTTTAATTTTGAAGTGGTTGGTGAAGTCTTGGATTTAAGCGCGATTGCAGCAGGTAAATTGAAATTCATTGGCTCGCAACCGTTCAGTGCGACAAATCAAGTGCGTTTTGAGTTTGATTTTGCTAATGCAATGACGATTGTAAAATTGAACCTCGACAACGACCCGAAAACCACCGAAATGGAAATTGAATTGACGGGCTTTAAGAATTTGACGGAGGATGATTTTGTGTTGGTGAAGGCTTGAGAACTTTGATACTTGAAATGCGCTGTTTTTAGGAAAGCCATGACTGTTAACAGCCACGGCTTATACTATTCACATAAGATTAAGCTCGACCAATCACGTCAACGATGATTTTTCCAGAGCGAATGCCTAACACAGACAACGGCTCATTCGTGTCATTCACAGCAACAAGATTTAGACGGAACAAAAAATTTACAAGTTCATCAAATGCCAATTTTTCTTCAGTCATTGCATCCATAAGCTGCGGATGAAGGTTTCTGTATGAATCTGCTCCAGAATCGTCACCTGCATCTTCGATAATCACCACAGCCCAATAACCTTCAATATGCTCTTCAGCGGGGGTATTCAAACACGACTCATCAAAACTGCCTACAAGTCCATTCATGTGCTTTAGCGTTTTGAATTTTTTGGCTCTAGCGGTATTCACAACGCTAGCCAAAGCGTTGAACTCTTTAAATAATGTGTGCGTCATAATGTTCTCCCTGTGTAGTAAAATGCAACTTTATACCCGTAGTTCATGGCATTGCAAGTCACTGAAAACAATAATCATAGCGGCAATCTGCCAGTTAAAATTGCTCTGTGGTGGTATTCTTTCAATATCAAACAGAAGTACATTCAACCACAAAAAATCAGAGGTGTTTTAACTCTGGAAACACGATACAGATATTTAGGACATCCAAAAATGGTAACCACAACACCTTTAAAACCCGCACCTAAAAATAAGCAGGAATCTAACTTATGAAAAATTTATAATCTGTTAAAATTCCGATTATTTCAGACAAATTATTTGAAGAAGACGAAAACTTTAACGTGCAGATTAGCAACGTGAGCGTAGGTGTAGATTCTGTTGAATTGGATAATCCAGATGCCACAATTACCATTCAAAATGACGATAAACCATCGCTATCATTTTCAGCAGTGACAATCACCGAAGGTCAAAAAGGTAACGCTAACGCTAAAATTACAGTGTCATTGTCGGACATAATTTCTCAAGCTGTCAAAGTTCATTACACAACTGTTGATGGTACAGCTCTCAAAGCAAAAGATTACACAGCCACAACAGGTGATTTAACTATTCCTGCCAATACAAAAACAGCGGATTTTTCAATTCCCATTGTTGATGACAAAATTGGTGAAAGCACCGAAACATTCACGATGAAATTTTCTGCACCTGACAATGCACTTTTGCCAAGCAATGCTTCTGCAACGGTCACTATCTTAGATAATGACAGCCCAATTTTATTAACGGGTACGACAACGGGTTAATCTTTTTGTGTGTAAGTGTCAGGATAACCAATGACTGTTTTTGAAATACATATTTTGAGAGTTTCTTGCCATCGTGTTTGAAGATACAAGGTCTGTCGATTACTGACACTCCAAAAGTTTTTTAAACTCCCCGTGCCACTTTTAATAAACACGGGGAATAAAACCGATAAAACCTACGAAACCGACTCGACCCTCCATTTAGCGACATTCGATGTCACGGATGTATCTTGAACAATGCGTAAACCACCAACAACTTGCCAAGCATGATTTTTCAACCACCAGCCCAGCCGC
>CAIRCR010000247.1 GCA_903877065.1 uncultured Pseudomonadota bacterium | reverse complement strand
AACCAATAAAACTAAAACCACTTCCGCCCGATTGTGCATCACTTAATTCTTTTACTTCGCCAAATGCGTTTGCCACGCGACTGTTTGTTGAAGCCGTTAATGCCGCCGCGCCAGTAAAATGTTGTGCCAAATCTGAGCGTTTATACAAAAAGGCGACGTATTGTGGATTTTCATCGGAATTGACGTAATCGTTAATGGCTAAAATTGCACTGCGATTTTCTTCAATAGCCGTGTCTAATGTGGCGCGTTGATAAGCTAATTCAAAAATGGGTTTGAACAATTCCGCGAGTGATAGCCGCCATTTGGGATTGTGCTGTGTGATAACATCAGCGATTTTTTGTTGATAAATTTGACGGCTTTCAGCATTGACAAAATGATCTGGCAAACTCGCATCGTAAAAAATAGTTAGTATTTTTCCTTCAATTTCAACGCGCTGAATCGGTGTTGTCGCCAAAATAAAATAATCATTTAAAAATGAGTGACGAATAAATGCGTCAATAACCCAACTGGCAAATTTTGCGGGTAACAACAACTTTCCAACTTTAAATTTTGTAATGTGTGGCAGTGCTTCATCTGCTGTTTCACTGTTTAAATTAAAACTGACGTTGAAATATTTTGCCACTGAATTTGGTGAAAGTGTAAAAGCAACTTCACAACGTACTTTTTTATTTCTCAATTCAATCGAAATAACGCTTTGACGATAACGATTGAGCAAATAATTTCCCGCTAAATTCAAATCCGCTTCAGACAACGTAATTGCCGCAATTTCATCTGGTTTTATTTTAGTGCCTTCGTACAAAATTTTCCGTGCTTGCGTAATGTGTTCTTGTGTCAATTTCATTTGTGGACGCTGATTTGTCGTAGAACTTAATCCGAAAGCCAAAATTAACGTACACAATAAAAATACAAGTGCAAAAAGTCCTGCAAAAAAATATGCCACGAAGGCAAGGGGCTTAACACGCGGTGTCATCAGGAAAATTCGAGTTTTAATCCAGCCGTTTTTAAATGCTCGGTTTCATGCTGTAAATCGGCAAGCGTTAGCGGTGAAGCATGAAGCCAACCGTCGGGAAAGCGTAATTTAACTTTTGATTTGATACATGAAAATTGAAATTGTGGTACTTCATAATCTTGACGATTGCGATGTAATAACACGGCAATGCGTAGCAATAACGCCAATCGTGGTGCTTCGTGATGCCACGGTGCAGGTAAATCGGCAAAAATTTTTAACGAAAATTTACGTCGATGCGCCTGCACGATTGCCGCTAATAACGTTTGATCTTGACGCGAAAAACCAGCGAAATCACCATTTTCAATGACATACGCACTGTGTTTGTGATATTGACCGTGAGCAATGTCGTGTCCAAGCTCGTGTAAATCTGCCGCCCAATGTAAAAATTGTTCTGCTTGATCTGGGCTAATTTGAAAATAATCTTCGGGTAATTGCGCCAGTAAATAATCCAACGTTCGTTTAATGCGCGAAGCATGAACAACATCAACATGATAACTATCCGCGACACTTTTCACGGTAGCAGAGCGAATATCGTGATCATAAATGCGACCAAGTAAATCGTGAATTAAACCTTCTCGCAACGCGCCATCAGATACCGTCATTTGTGTGATATTTAGACTTTTAAACGTCGCGTAAACAATTGCCACGCCACCCACAAAAACGGGTAAACGATCCAAATCCAGCCCTGGCAGATTCAAATAGTTAATGTGTGGACAGCTGTAAATATGCTGTACGAGCTGCTCCAAACCATCACGAGTAATTCCATTTTTACTCCAATTTTTTGCGTAGAGAACTTTATCAATGGAACGCAAACTGCCTGACGCGCCAATTGCTTCATCCCAATTTTTGCGTTGAAATTTTTGCTGGAATGGTTCTAAACGACGTTGTGCCGATAACACCGCTTTATTAAATGCCTGTTTTGACAAGCGACCATTTCTAAAAAATAAATTACTTGTTGTGACACAACCCATTTGCAAACTTTCTTTGTCGAGCGGGTTATCGCCTGAACCGATAATGTATTCCGTACTACCGCCTCCAATATCCATAACTAAACGTAAACTCGCACGACTACTCAAACTGTTTGCAACGCCTTGATAAATAAGCCGTGCTTCTTCAATTCCCGAAATAATGTGTATCGGGTGATTTAATGCTAATTCAGCTTTTTCTAAAAATTGTGCGGCGTTTTTAGCTGTTCGCAACGTGCTAGTTCCAACGACACAAACACTTTCACGCGGAAAGTTACGAATGCGTTGTCCAAAACGCTCCAAACACGCTAAGGCGCGTTCTTGCGTTGCTTCATCGAGATAATTTTTTTTATCTAAACCTGAAGCTAGGCGCACCATTTCTTTTAATCGATCGATTGTTTGCAACTTGCCGTCACTTAAACTACAAACAATCATGTGAAAACTGTTAGACCCCAAGTCCACAGCGGCAACACAATTAGGCGGTTTTTTTAACACAGAAAGTTCCCATTTTTTTGAATTTTTGATGTACCTACGAACATTTTTCGATAGAACCGTGACTATTTTAGTCTATATGGCTCATCGTACATAACAAGCCGAAGCGCGAAAGGTTAATAAAGCCATGTCATCGCCCATTGGCTCGTTTGTTTATTTTGTTTTTCAGACCACAAAATTAAAGCATTATTTTTATCTGAAACAATACGCGGATGAGTTGAATTTGTGCCGTTAGACGATAAACGACGAGGCGTTGACCACGATACACCTTTATCTGTGGATTGCGCGGTAAAAATTCCCGTCCCTTCTGCACTCATTTCGTCCCAAACAAGAACAACGCTATTTTTTAAAATAGCAATGTCACTGTGCATCGCATTTTTACTGATTTTGACGGGTGTGTTATTTTTTGAAGTCACGGTGTACAAACCCGATTTTAACGATTCCCCTGTCCAAACACTGGCATAAAATTCATTATTTTCATCAAACGCAATGCCTCCTCCAATGTGTGGACAACCATCAAAATGCCAATTAAATTCACCTACCGTTTGTTTAGTTTGCCAATTTACACCGTTATCGTTTGAACTCAGTAACGCCATATCACGCGGATTCATATCACGATAAAGCACATGAAGATTGTCATTAGGCGAAACAGCAAGCGTATTCCAACAGCATGAACAACTTGAATTATCTAAATTTGAAGGCAATTGCCAATTTTCGCCGTTATCCGTTGAACGGGCATAATGCAAACTTTGATAACCATTTTCTTCGGGATCTGCGAGCCAAACACTGTGAAAGTTGCCTTTTTTGTCGGCAATTAAATCCGCGTGTGATTGATCCCCGTTATTATCCACTGCTGGATTTTTACCCGCGTGCCACGTTTTACCAGCATCGTGTGAATAAGCACTTACTAACGCGCCACTATTTGGAATTTCACCTTGTGTTTGCCAAAGTGCAACCACATTTTGTCCATTCGCCGCCAGCTGAACATCATTACCGCGTGTCGTAAGAGCTGGTGCAAAATTATTTTCAACATTAACGGGCAATGACCAATGCTTGCCATTATTGGTTGACTGCAAATAAAGTATCGTTTGTGATTTATCTTTTTCTGTTTTTAAACCAGAAATCAGCGCGTGCAAGACTTCGCCTTCGTTATAAATATCAAAACTACTCACCTCAAACAATCCGACGGACGTTTTTGGATAAAACGTTGTGGATACATTTTGTGATGTCACCAACGTTGCACAACCTGTTAAAAAGAGACTTGAGAGAAAAATTATTTTAATCATTGTGGATTTAAATGACCTGAGTTCGATAATTCAATGAATTTTTCCTGTTTATTTGAAAAAATAATTTAACTGCTGCCAAAAGCAAAAATCAATCTCGCGGATAATTTCAATTCACAGCAAGCTCTTTCAAAAATTCGGGCGCAAAATCCGCCCCGTTGTTCCAGCTTAATGTGTGACCTTCAACGACAAACGATTGAAAAAACGATTTATCCGACATTCCGCACCCCTATTTTGAAATTCTGGCATTTTATAACAAATTGATATTAAAAAATTTTGTTGTTTTGTCTTATTTTTATGCAAATCCATAATGGCAGGATTTTT
>CAIRCR010000246.1 GCA_903877065.1 uncultured Pseudomonadota bacterium | reverse complement strand
ATAATTAAATAGAAAATAAATAATAAATAGTAAAAGAATAAATAGAAGATCTTGAATAAGAGAATAAAAATTTATCGTCATAAAATGATGATTTACAGCAAGAAAATAAAAGAAATTAGGTAGAAATTAATCAAATGAAAGAAAGAAATCAGAAAGTTTAATGTGATCTTGAAAAATTATAAAAAGAACTGTTATAGAGAAACGAAGAAGAAGGTGAAGAAGTTTCCGAAGTCATTAAACGCGGCAGCATGATGAGTTTTATTTATTTAGAAATTTTGGACGCTTCATTTTCATTTGACGGCGTGATTGGCGCGTTTGCGATTACACAAGATGTTGTGATTATCATGTTAGGTTTGACGATTGGCGCGATGTTTGTGCGGAGTCTGACCGTATTTTTAGTTCGTCAAGGCACGCTCGACGAATATGTATTTTTAGAACATGGCGCTCATTACGCGATTGGCGCGTTGGCGGGCATTATGCTCGTTAGCATGAAACACGAAATTCCTGAAGTGTTTACTGGATTGGTTGGTGCAATTTTCATTGGTTTGTCAGTTGCTTCATCTATTTCTTACAAAAACAAACAAGCAACGGTTTAAGTTTTTATGTCAGAGATTCAAAAATGCTTGTGTGAGTTAAAAAATTACATTAGCCAAGAAATTATTGGTCAAGATGTGTTGGTCGAACGAATGCTCATTGGTTTGCTTGCTGACGGTCACATTTTGGTTGAAGGCGCACCAGGTTTAGCAAAAACACGCGCGATAAACGTTTTAAGTCATGGCATTGAAGGTAATTTTCATCGTGTGCAATTCACACCCGATTTATTGCCCGCTGATTTAACGGGAACGGAAATTTATCGTCCACAAGAAGGCACGTTTGAATTTCAAAAAGGTCCACTGTTTCACAATTTAATTTTGGCTGATGAAATCAATCGCTCACCCGCAAAAGTTCAAGCGGCGTTACTTGAAGCGATGGCAGAGCGACAAATTACTGTTGGGCAAGCGACGTACAAATTACCCGAATTATTCATGGTAATGGCGACACAAAATCCAATTGAACAAGAAGGCACTTATCCGTTGCCTGAAGCGCAATTAGATCGGTTTTTGTTAAAAGTAAATGTTGAATATCCAAACGCTGAACATGAAAAAACGATTCTACGTTTGGTTCGAGCTGAAGCGCGGCAAATCGGTCAAAAATTGAAAAAATCATTCCCCCCCATTACACAAGCAACTTTATTTGAAGCACGAAATGCGGTGTTGGATTTGTATTTGGCTGAACCATTGGAAGATTATTTGTTGCAGATCATTTTGGCAACACGCAAGCCTGACGTTTATGGCGATGATTTAGCGAGTTGGTTGCAATACGGCGCAAGTCCGCGTGCAAGTATTGCGTTAGATCGTTGTGCGAGAGCAAAAGCGTGGCTTTCTGGTCGTGATTATGTTGCACCAGAAGATATTCAAGAAATGGCGTTTGATGTGTTGCGGCATCGGTTGATTTTGTCTTATGAAGCCGAAGCTGAAGGGATAACGGCTGATGACGTGATTAAAACATTGATTGAACGCATTCCTGTTCCATAAATCACTTCAAAATTTCAAAGAGGTTTGTTATGAAATCAAAATTAACAGTTGCGGCACTTATGTTGGCATTATTACCCGCTTTGGCACATGCAGACCAACATGGACATCACGGGCATTATCGTGGTGGACACGGTGGAAACAATTGGATTGCACCTGCAATTATAGGCGGTGCAATTGTGGGTTCTGCCATTTACGGCGTAACGCGTGACGACCCACCTGTTGTTGTCGAAAGACAATATCAGCGTCCATTGACCTCGTATGAAATGCGTGAAGAACAATTAAGACAACGTGAATATGAATTAGAGCGACGTGAGCATGAGTATTACGAGCGTCAACATCGTTCTCGTGATTATAATGATGACGATAATTGCCGTGAGTATTATCGCAGTGAGCGTGGTGGGAGTTATTACTCTAAAAATTGCTGGTAAAATGAATTAAGGCCAACGCTTCATAACCAAGCGTTAGCCTTCAATTTTTTAATGTGTGAGTTTTTCTTTTGCTTTATCTGCGATATCGTCAATGACAGAATGACCGTGAGCGGGATGTTCAAAATCGCCAAACGGATTACCATCTTTTTTAGTATAGCTGTAGATAAAATAGCCCAACGGCGCGAATGCCACTGTTGCTGCGATTAACATAAAAATCGATATTTCAATAATCGTACCCATTATTCTCTCCTCTAAGATTTTCTAATTTTTGAATGAGCGCAAATAGTACACCGTTTTTTTTCGTCAATAAATGAAACTTATGTCTGCACCTTTTTCACATTCTGAATACACCACTGTTTCTTTAAAAATGCTTGTTGATTTGGCACGTCCTGCCGCTGGTTTGAGTTTTCATAAACGTGCGATTCGCGCTAAACAAAGTGGTGATTATATTTCACGCTTCAAAGGTCGCGGTATGGAATTTGACGAAACGCGTTTATATCAAGGCGGCGACGATATTCGCAGCATTGATTGGCGCGTCACCGCTCGAACAGGTAAAACACACACGAAAATTTTTCGTGAAGAACGCGAACGTCCTGTTTTTATTTCCGTCGATCAACGCGCCACGATGCAATTTGCAACACGCGGTGTTTTTAAATCCGTCATCGCGGCAAAGTTGGCGGCATTATTGGCGTGGACAGCGCATCATCACGGTGATCGAATTGGCGGACAATTATTTTTCGATAATTATTGTCATGAATTGAAACCTCAAAATGGCAAACAAGCGGTTTTGCATTTTTTAAATGCGTTGGTTAAAGTACCTGTTCCTCGCCTTTCTTCAAACGAGGGCGATTTAGAATTTGTATTGAATCGCTTATTGCACCATGTTCGTCCGAGTAGCTTGGTTTATTTAATTAGTGATTTTCGCGGATTAACACCACACGCTGAAATTTTATTAGCCAAACTCGCGCAACATTGCGACGTTGTTTTATTGTTTATTCATGACGATTTAGAACAAAATTTGCCAATTAACGGGCGTTATCGTTTCACACAACAAGAGCAAAGTGTGGTTGTTGATGCGGATTCAAAACAAGCTCTTGATTATCAGCAGCATTTTTTAGACAAACAAACACGCCTGCAACAATTAGCCAAACAGCGCGGGATGATTTTTACTTCCATAAACACACAAGCCAATCCGTTGGATTGCTTAAAAATTTAAATTTTTAGTTATGCCGCCACTTCAAGATTTACCACTACGCGATATTCATTTACCAGAAACAATCAGTTGGTTTCCACCTGCAATCGGTTGGTGGATTATTCTTTTTTTGATTCCAATTAGCACCTATTTTTTGATTGCTTTAATTCAACGTTTGCGTCAAAAAACGGCAATTAAAGAAGCACGGAAATTATTAAAGCAACTGCAACAAAACGATTCGTTAAACGAACTCGAAAAAGTGCGGGAATTATCTATCCTACTGCGTCGTGTTGCGGTGAGTAAAAATCCAGAAAGTGGCAGTTTAACAGGACGAGCGTGGTTAGATTATCTTGATAGATCACTCAAAAATGCACCTTTTAAAAATGGCATTGGACAGTGTTTAGCACATACGCCGTATCAAAAAGCATTACCCGCTGACGTGAATTTAACGGCATTATTTGAATTGGCACAAACGTGGCTAAATGCTCAGAATCAGCCCGATCAAGTTAGGCGGATTCAAAGTCAAAAACCTCCAGCATAGCTGGAGGCTTGAAAAACATGAACCGCTCAAAGCGGGTTAAAAATGTGAGCTACCAAAAAGGTGGCAATTAAAACAAGTTCATTTGTTCAATTCGTTTATCTTCGTGTTCTTGGTGCTTGATGTAGTTCCGCACAGTTGCCTCATCTTTGCCAACTGTTGAAACGTAATATCCTCTCGCCCAAAAATTTTGACCTGTAAAATTTTTTCGTCGCCCTGCATAGGTTCGTGCAATCCAGATTGCACTTTTACCCTTTATACAGCCCACAACCTGTGATACCGCATATTTCGGTGGTATCGAAATTAAAAGATGTACATGATACGAGGCTCGCGATGATT
>CAIRCR010000245.1 GCA_903877065.1 uncultured Pseudomonadota bacterium | reverse complement strand
CAAATTGCCTTAGTTCATGCCCTACTCAATAAATGGTGCAAAGTTCAAAAAACGGCATTTAAATATTACAATTAGTGCATATAAATGCGTTGAATTTTTCGTCATCTAATCTATCTGCAAGAATCTCGGCTACCCTTGAGTAATTTTAATTAAACGTGTCATACCGTTTTTTACGTAAGTTGCAATCAACAATAAAAATGACGATTTATCGCCTACCGTATTACATAATTCAAGCGAGTTATAGTAATCCCTACGACTTTCCATATCACCAGAGATATTTGTAATATAGTAACCATATTGCATTAAGATGAGATTCATAATTAGACGAGATGTTCTACCATTACCGTCCACGAAAGGATGAATACTAACAATTCGTTCGTGCATTTCAGCGGCAAGTAATACAGGATGCAACGTTTGATTTTGGACTTGCTGATTAAACCACGCTAAACATGTTTCCATTTCTTCAGGTACTTTAAAATGGGTAGGTGGAATATGTGAACTCCCTGAAATCATCAAGGCTTGCAAGCGATAAACACCTGCATTTTTTGGTTCAATACTTTGCAAAATCAACGCATGAAATTGTTTGATTAAATGTTCAGTCAAAGGGATTTCGGCACGCACAAATTCTTTGAGCATTAAGATAGCTTGATAATGATTGATTGCTTCTAAATGCTCACGCATCGACTTACCCGATACGGTCATATCTTTGTCAATCACTAATGCCGTTTCACTTAATGTTAATGTATTGCCTTCAATTCGATTACTTTCGTAGGTATATTCAATATCAAGCGCGTGACAAACGGATTGGCTATCAAGTGGACGTAGCTGATTCAGTTCAATTTTTAATTGGTCAATATCATTAAGAATGGCAGTTAGCATCGAGTTTCTTCCTTGTTAAAATTTAATCTTTACAACCAAGTATCTTCGCCACTTTGAAGCAACTTTAACACCGTTGAGTGTGGGTCGCATTCACCACCAAAGGACACCGAATCTACATTCACCGCCTCTATAAAATTTTCCAATAATTTTTTGATTCATAACACAATTTCCCTTACTCATTAAAATTTTAAAATTCAATTTTATGGATATAACAACGATAAACAGCTACAACCAAGAAGCTGAAAAAATAGCTAAATTACACGCTTCACTAACACCACACCGAATTTATGAACTCATCGACCAGTATTTTATAAAAGGCAAACTGACTGCTGATATTGGTTGCGGCATTGGGCGCGATACCAATTTTTTAAACAATCATGGTTTTTCAGTTGTTGGCGTTGACGCTTCAGAAGGAATGCTAAAACAAGCACAGCAACTTTACCCAAATTTAAATTTTCAATGCGATTATTTACCCTCATTAACAACCCTTGAAAATTTAAAATTCCAAAACATTCTTTGTTCAGCCGTTTTAATGCACTTAAATGAAAACACAATTGAAATGGCTTGTTTGCGACTTGTGGAATTATTGAAAAAAGACGGGCGTTTGATTATTTCAATTCGTAGCACAAATGAAAAAGACAAACGCGAAAACGGCAAACTTTACGAATCAATTAACGTTGAATCATTCAAACAATTTTTTGAAAAAAACGGCTGTGAAATCTTGATTTATGAAAATGAAGTTGAGAAAAATCGCGGTTTAACTTGGCATAATTTTGTAATCAGAAAATAGAATCGCCTTGTTGTGCTGGTTGCCATTTTGCATTGATTTGATAATGTAAGGTAGAGCAATTATAAGCATCTTGTAAGAATTGTTGCCGTTTATCGGCGGTTAATCCTGTTTGCATCATTAAGGTTTCTCTTAATGGATGATGGCTTGTAATTAAATATTCATTTCGATTATGTAATCTTTCAAGTAATTTCACTGAGGGAATTTTAGCGAATTTTCCATTTTCCCCTCGATTGCAATCAATACAAGCCAATACTAGATTGGCAACCCCATTGATGGGCTTGTCTGGATCGCATTTTCTTAAGTCATGGGGGAAAAAGTGGTCAATATCAGCACAATCAATATGATTAGATTCGATAGAAATTTCTCTAAAGCAATAAAAACAACGCCCTTTTTGATAACCATTCAATGCCGGCCTAGCACCTGTAACCCCAACGCGCTTTAATTTATTATCGGCAATTAATTCATGCGTTTGTTCTTTATAATCAATTTGAATTAAATGTTTCGGTAAATTCAGTTCCCAAGCGGTTTCCACTAATCGCCATCTGGATTCAGTTTCGGCAGCCAAACTTATGTATTGTGCTGCTTCGCCTAATCGATAGAAATTGTCT
>CAIRCR010000244.1 GCA_903877065.1 uncultured Pseudomonadota bacterium | reverse complement strand
TACTAAGTTTCCGCTGTGGTCGGCATTGCGAGCAGTTGCTCTTGAAAAAATTCATTATATGTCAACGACAATGGCAATAATTGATTTACTAGCAATTTTACCCAGTTTTGACACTTTTCATTTTTTTAGAGTGTTTATGGTGTTTCGCTTACTCAAGTTGTTTCGCTATTTTCACAGTATCAATATTTTTACCAACATTTTAAGTAGCAAGCGTTTTGAATTACAAACGCTGGCGATTTTTTTAGGTTTTTTGATTTTTATTGGCAGCGTTGCAATTTATTTATTTGAAAATCCAGCGGACGGCGGACAAATCAAAAATTTATTTGACGCGATGTATTGGTCCGTTGTTACATTATCAACGGTTGGATATGGTGATATTTCGCCACATTCTACAGGCGGGCGCATAGTAGCAATGTCATTGATTCTCAGTGGATTAGGAGTGTTGTCGTTTTTCACTTCAATTATGGTGTCTGGTCTCAATGAAAAAATGCACGAATTACGCGAAAATCGTGTTTACTCTGAAATAAATCAATATCGTGATTTTGTTATTATCTGTGGTTTTGGACGTGTTGGTTTACATATAGCAAAGCAACTGGCTAAAGATAAATTAAGATTTGTGATTGTTGACTCGCATGAAGAATCTGTAGTCAAAGCTAAAGCACTTGGTTATATGGTTATTCACGATGATGCCAGCAAAAATGGAGTGCTGGAAAAAGCAGGCATTATCAATGGCGCGTCGAGTGTTTTATGTACGACAAATGATGATGTGATTAACGTTTATATCACTCTCACAGCGCGTCATTTGAATCCTGACATTAACATCATTTCTCGTGCAAACAATGTAGACAATGTGAAAAAACTTTATCAAGCTGGTGCAAGCAATGTTATTCGTCCATTTGAAATTGCTGGCATGGTCGTTGCTGAATATGTTGGGCAGCCAGTGGCTTTTGAAGCGATTGTGGGCATTATTAACGCTGATAGCGATATTGTGATGGAAACATTGCAAATATATCCTGGCTCAAATTTAGAATCTGCTGAAATTTCTAGCATTGATTTTTTACAACGCAAGTTGATTTTATTAGGTGTAGTTAGCGCAAATCCTGAGCATCGAGTTCATAAAAATAGCTATGCCATAAAACATCAACATTTTTATTTTAATCCGCCTGATCATTTTGTGTTAGGTGCCAACGATTTGTTGGTTGTTCTTGGACGCACAATGAGCGTTGATTATTTTCGCAAGCAAATTGAACGGAGTTGCAGTAAATCTTTATGACCAAAATAAATAGTAACAACGCTAATCCTGGTCGCCCCACGTCATCAGATGTTTTTTTTATAATTTTTCTCGTCTGTGTATTGTCTTTATTGGGCTGGCTTGGCTCTTTAGCTTATAAAGAAGGGATGAAAACAGAAGTCACTAAACACAACGGTGAGGCATGGGCAAACTGGTTTTCCGAGGTAAGTCATGAGCGATTCAGTGAAAATTACCCAACAATGCAATGCGCTGGAATTTCAACGACGCATTCTGACATTCATACTTGGGGTGAATGCTTGACATTTGTGACAGCAAACGAACCCACATTGGCTAATTTAACCAATCCATTCTCAACCGAACCACTTGCTTTTGTTTCGAAGTGTGACAAAGAGGATCGAAGTTGTCTGGTTCAATAGTGGTTGAAAAGTTGACACCTACTCCCGCAGGTTCATCAATACCTTTTACAACAAGCCCGTTAATTACAGAAGATCGAATAGATCAAAAAATGCAACTTCATATCACCATGTGTGATAACGATGGTTATCCCATTCATATTTCAGACATCGAATTTTAGGAGTTCACGATGGAGGTTTTTGAAAATAAAGTTATGCGGGTAGAGGATATGCCCGAAAATTTACCATTCCGAAAATTGCTTTACAACTGGTTACTCAGTCCTAATTATTCAGATAATTACCAGCAAACTGTTGACGGCTGGATTAGTAAACTGATTGTCGCTAACTTATTTGTACTGTTATTTGAACACGTTCCAGCGATTTACGATCCTAATAAACATTGGTTTCATTTCTTTGATATTTTTTCGGTTGTTGTGTTTACAGTTGAATACTTCACGCGACTTTACTTGGCAGCAGAAGATGAAGAATTCAAAGACAGTAAATGGCCTTATTTGCGTTACATCACAAGTCCATTCGCAATTATCGATTTAGTGTCAATCATACCGTTTTACCTTCAAGCCTTTATTGCCATTGATTTACGAATGCTACGCTTTTTGCGCTTGTTGCGAATTTTGAAGCTATTTCGTATTTTAATTCCCGCTTACAAAGAGTTTGTTGAGGTAAATCGTGAGCGCACTTTTCGTCAAAAAATCCACGCGCTGGTTTTTCCCAGTATGTACGGTGGCAGACTACAAGGTATTTTCGATACGTTTATTGTGTTGTGGGTAGTCGTATCCGTAGTTGCCGTTATTTTGGAATCGGTATTTGCAATTCAATATATTCTGCACATTCAATTTATTATTCTTGATGTTATGTCGGTTGCTGTTTTCACGACCGAATACTGTATGCGTATTTATTCTTGTGTAGAAGAACCTGGGTATCAGCACAAAATTATAGGTCGTCTCAAGCAAGCAAAAACATCATCTTCTATCATTGATGTTCTTGCTATTTTGCCTTTCTTCCTCGAAGCATTTTTGCATCACTTATTTGATTTACGCTTTTTACGCGTATTTCGATTATTAAGATTGCTTAAATTAACACGTTATACGAGTGCGACAGGGACACTTACTAGAGTAATTGCGCGTGAATGGCCAGTGTTAACCGCGTCGGCGTTTGTTATGTTGTTGCTGGTGATATTGACAGCGAGTTTGGGTTATTTATTTGAGCATGAAGCGCAACCAGAAAAATTTGAGAACATTCCGCAATCTATTTACTGGGCAGTAATTACGCTTGCTTCGGTGGGATACGGTGACATATCGCCCATAACACCGATGGGACGAATGATGACCATCATCCTCGCTCTTTTGGGAATTGGTATTTTCGCAATCCCTGCTGCGTTATTAGCTTCTGCATTTACAGATCAATTACGAATTGAACGAGAAACCCTTCAAAACGAACTCTATGATATGTTAGCAGACGGTGTGATTTCACCTGAAGAAGCGGATGTTATCAGCAGAGAGGCCAAACGACTTCATCTTAGTGAAGAAGAGGTTAATCGACTTATCGAAAAGGCAAGGTACGATCGAGAATTGAAAGATGACGTTGCAGGACTTCCGTTACACAAAATAGCCGCCAATTCCCAGCACGCAATTGAGCATTTCAAATCACTCATTTCTCAAATAAAGCAGTTAGGGATTATGACTGACCGTGAAAGTTTTGATGTAGCAGCATTGGAAAATGCACGTCTTTCGCAAAAAGAATTTGCGTTGTGGAATGCTATTAACAAGATGTAAAAGAGTCGTATCATGAAAAAAACAATCTCTCGTTACCTGCTCGACATTTGGTACAAAGATCATTTTATTGGCGCAGCGTTGATGCCGTTTGGTTTTTTGTTTTCTGATTTTGTGAAATTTCGTCGATGGCTTTATAAAGTCGGCGGTTACAAAAGCGAAGCCTTGCCAGTTCCTGTGATTATCGTCGGCAATATCACGGTCGGGGGGACAGGCAAAACGCCGCTGTGTATTTATTTGGCAAATTTGTTGAAAAACGAAGGCTATCGTGTCGGCATTATTAGTCGTGGTTATGGCGGTAAAGCGGCAGTGCAAATGGTTTTGTCAAGCAGTAAGCCATCCGAAGTCGGTGACGAGGCATTGTTAATCGCAAAACGAACTGGCTGTCCAATGGCAGTTGGTTCGCTGCGTGCAGATGCGGGAAGGTTTTTATTAAGTCACGCGCCCTGCGATGTAATTTTAGCCGATGATGGCTTGCAACATTACGCGCTAAAACGTGATATTGAAATTGCGGTCATTGATGGCAAACGCCGTTTTGGAAACAGCATTTGTTTACCCGCAGGACCTTTGCGCGAACCAATTGAACGTTTAAATACTGTCGATTTTGTTGTTGTAAATGGAACAAAAACCAGTGATACACTTTGGCACGAATGGGAAATGGGTTTAATAGGCCACAGTGCCGTCAATTTACTGACAGGCGAAACGAAGCCGTTAGCCGAGTTTAAAATTTTAGATTGTTATGCCGTTGCTGGCATTGGTAATCCAGAACGTTTTTTTGTTCAACTCGAAAATGCGGGAATTACACAGCGCACAGATTACAGTTTCCCCGATCATCATATTTTTAAACCCAAAGAAATTACGTTTAAAAATAATCCAGTGTTAATGACTGAAAAAGACGCGGTAAAATGCAAGGATTTCGCCGCTGAAAATCATTGGTTTGTTCCCATTGCCGCGCAATTATCGGCAGATTTTAATCAGCAATTTTTAACGTTACTAAAAACGAAACCTTTTAAGAGAGTCTTATGATTGATTCAAAATTATTAGAAATTTTAGCCTGCCCAATTTGTAAAAGTCCGTTACGCTATCAAAAAGAGGCGCAAGAATTGATTTGTCGTGCTGATCGTTTGGCTTTTCCCATTCGTGACGACATTCCCGTCATGTTAGAAGAAGAAGCGCGAGTTTTATCGCTAGAAGAATTGGACGCTTTGCCAAAATGAATGTGCATTTTAAAGTCGTTATTCCAGCACGTTACGGTTCAACTCGTTTACACGGGAAACCGTTATTGTTGATTGCTGGAAAACCAATGATTGCTCACGTTTGTGAAAGGGCGTGTGAAGCAAATGCCGAGGAAATTATTGTTGCAACGGACGATGAACGGATTTTAAAAACGGTGATTGAATTGGGTTTTCAAGCCATTTTAACGCGTGAAAATCACGAAAGCGGAACGGAACGTATTGCCGAAGTTGCCGAAAAATTAGGCTGGTCAGACGACACAATTATTGTGAATGTACAAGGTGATGAACCGCTTTTGCCTGCCGATTATATTCGTCAAGTCGCGTCAATTTTGGCAAATCAAAATCAAGCGAGAATTGCGACACTTGCAGCAAAAATTCACGACAGTGACGACATTTTTAATCCTAATGCCGTAAAAGTTGTTTTAGACAAAAATGATTACGCCCTGTATTTTAGTCGTGCGCCAATTCCTTGGAATCGTGACACGTTTGCAACAACAAAAGAAATTGGTGCTAATTCACCGTTTTTGCGGCACATTGGACTTTATGCTTACACTGCCGCATTTTTAAAAAAGTATTGTCAGTGGCAATCGTCACCACTTGAACGAATTGAAGCCTTAGAACAACTCCGAATTTTATGGCACGGCGAAAAAATCTTGGTGGAAATTGTTGATAAAGCTCCCCCAGCAGGTGTTGATACAATTGAAGATTTACAACGTGTCGAAAATATTTTAAAAACTAACTATATTTATTAAAAACTATGCGTATTTTATTTGTACATCAAAACTTTCCAGGTCAATTTAAACATTTAGCTCCTGTTCTTGCCGCCGATCCAAATAATGAAGTTGTGGCCTTCACAATGCAAAAAAATATGCCCGAAAATTGGAATGGCGTGCGTTTATTTCCATATCAAGCCACACGAGGCACATCGCCTAACATACATCCTTGGGTAAGTGATTTTGAAACCAAAGTTATTCGCGGTGAAGCTGCTTTTCGAGCCGCATTGGAATTGCGTGATTCTGGTTTTTCGCCTGATTTGATTATCGCGCATTCGGGTTGGGGCGAAAGTTTGTTTTTAAAAGACATTTGGTCGAATGCAAAAATGGCAATTTATTGTGAATTTTATTATCACACGCACGGTGCAGATGTTAATTTTGATCCTGAATTTGTTAATTTTGATCCCACAAACGATTGCCGTTTACGCTTAAAAAATACGAATAATTTGCTACATTTTGACATTGCTGACGCAGGGATTTCACCAACACATTGGCAAGCAAGCACCTTTCCTGAGCCTTTTCGTAGCCGCATCGCGGTTATTCATGACGGCATTGATACTAACGCGCTCGCTCCTGATTTGAATGTATCAATGACGCTAAATGTAAACGGCGGCGGCACAATCAAATTGACGCGTGACGATGAAATTATCACTTTCGTAAATCGTAATTTAGAACCCTATCGCGGTTATCACACGTTTATGCGGGCATTACCTGAAATTATGCGCCGTCGTCCGAATGCACGAATTTTAATTGTTGGTGCGGATGGCGTGAGTTACGGTGCAAAAGCACCTGACGATCAAAAATGGAAAGATATTTTTCTCAACGAAGTTTCTGCTCAAATCGATATGAGCCGCGTGCATTTTCTTGGACATATTGATTACCCTCATTTTATTGCGTTATTGCAATTGTCACGCGTCCACGTTTATTTAACGTATCCGTTTGTGTTGAGTTGGAGTTTGTTAGAAGCGATGAGTATTGGTTGCTGTATCGTTGCCAGTGATACACAGCCGTTGCACGAAGCCATTCGTCACAACGACACGGGCAGATTGATTGATTTTTTTGATAAAGAAGGGCTTGCCAACAACGTGTGTGAATTGCTCGATAACCCTCAAGAACGTGAACGGCTGGGCAAAAACGCCCGCGAATTTGCACAAGCCACTTACGATTTAAATACTATTTGCTTACCACGCCAACTTGCGTGGGTTCAAAGTTTCGCTGAATAATTTTAACTAAGGTAACACCCATGAATTATCGCTCTAGTCGTCGCCGCTCAAACCCTCAATATAAGGCGTTATTTAACATTTTTTTGAGTTTATTTGCGCTGATTTTTATTGCTGGCGGGTGTTATTCCGCGCTGATTTACTGGATTACGTCCGAACCCCCAACAACTGTTTATCTTAATATTGTTGAAGCGTGGGGACGTTTAGGCGTATTTATTTTTGTTGGGAATTTACTGACAATTATCATTGCAGGCGGTATTAGTGTGGTGATTGCAACATACATTAACAACAAAAGTTCTGCACCACTTTACCGTATGGAAGAAACGTGTGAACAAGTTGGCGACGGTCACTTTGACGTACTGAGTATGCAAAATGAAAAAGGGCGATTTCGTAAATTGAGTTTAGCATTTCGTCAAATGGTGAATAAATTGTATTTGCGCCGCAATGAACAAGAAGAATGTATTGAATTGATCAATTTACGAATTCAAGAATTGCGAAGCGGTTTGAATTTGACGGGAAGTCAGCG
This sequence comes from uncultured Pseudomonadota bacterium, assembly GCA_903877065.1. Lineage (GTDB taxonomy): Bacteria > Pseudomonadota > Gammaproteobacteria > Methylococcales > Methylomonadaceae > UBA10906. Next base: position 9,187 of record CAIRCR010000244.1, on the reverse strand, counting down.
AGATATTTTGAATGAATTAGACACTCATATTCAGCAATTAGAAAAAGCGATTTAAATCAGCGCGACATGAACTTCTTTTATTCGGTTCTTGGCGAAAATTAGGCAAAATTAACGCCCGAATATAAAATTCAGTCATTTACAACCATAGTCCTTACTTTTTCACCTCTTACTTCTCCACTCACCTAATGATAAGAAAATTCGTTATTTTATTGACCTTAATGTTGCTTCTCGCCGTGAATTTCAGCATCTGGAGTCACGTTAATAATCCATTGCAAATTCAGCCCTGGACAAAAACCACGATGGGTGTCACGTTTGATCCCATGCGTAAACAAGATACGCAAAAAAGTAATACTTATCCCAGCTTGGAAGAAATTGAAAACGATTTAACATTGTTAACCGATAAAGTTTTTGCGGTGCGAACGTACAGTGTTGAAAAAGAGAAAGGCTTAAACAAAATTCCTGAACTTGCCGCAAAGCATAATTTAAATACGACTATCGGTGCGTGGATTGATATTGATCTCGAACAAAATCGTCGTGAAGTCGATACGCTTATCGAAATCAGCAAACAATATAATCCGAAACTTCTTCGCCTTATGGTGGGCAATGAGTATTTGTTACGCCGTGCATTAACCGTCAGTGATGCCGAAGAACAATTGATTGGCTATATTCGTGAAGTGAAGAAAAACTCAACTCGTCCCGTAAGCACTTCTGAAACGTGGGACATTTGGATTAAACACCCAAAATTAGTCGATGAAGTCGATTTTATTGCCATTCACGTTTTGCCGTATTGGGAAGGCGTTGCCGCTGAAGATGCTGTTGATTATGTATTTGAACGTTACAACGAAGTAAAAAAAGCCTATCCAAATAAACCCGTAATCATGACGGAGGTTGGCTGGCCTTCTGACGGTCAACCCGTCAAACACGCCACGGCATCTATTCGCAATCAAGCCACTTTTTTACGCGAATTTTTAAATCGTGCTGACAAAGAAAAAGTTACTTATTACGTTGTTGAAGCGTTTGATCAGCCTTGGAAAAAATCCATCGAAGGTTCAGCGGGGGCGTATTGGGGAATTTTTAACGCAGACAGACAACCAAAATATCCAATGGATGGTGATGTCATCGCGTTACCACATTGGGAGAATTGGGCAGCAGGCGCAACGCTATTCAGTTTGCTTTTAATGGGCTTAATTTTACTCACGCGCAGCAGTTTGAAATTGTCGGGAATTTTCTTTTTTGGATTGATGGCAAACCTCGCGGCATCAGTCATTTTTTGGTCAGTTTCAAGCGGCGCACAACAATATCAAACGACGTTAAGTCTTGCGTTGTGGTGTTTGATGATTTTAATGCAATTGTTGGCAAGTGTTATTTTGTTAATTGAAAGTTTAGAAATTGCCGAAGTGGTTTGGCATCGTAAAACGGGACGAACGTTTCAACCGCTTACACCCTCAGCTGAATTTAAATATCCTAAAGTTTCGTTGCATTTGCCCATTCACAATGAACCGCCATTGATGGTTCGCAAAACATTGGAAGCATTGGCAAAAGTCGATTATCCGAACTTTGAAGTTTTGGTCATGGATAACAACACCAAAGACGATGCCGTCTGGATGCCAGTCGAAGAAGATTGCAAACGGTTGGGTGAGCGTTTTCGTTTTTTCCATTTAGTAGATTGGCCTGGTTATAAAGCAGGAGCAATCAATCACGCGCTCGAACAAACTGCACCCGACGCTGAAATTATCGCGTTAATTGACAGTGATTATGTGTTGTCGCCAGATTGGTTAAAATCGATGGTGCCTTATTTCGATAATCCCCAAGTCGGTTTCATTCAATCACCACAAGATTACCGTGACCGTCACCAAAGTACATTCAAAGAATTTTCGTATTGGGAATACGCGGGCTTTTTCAATATCGGCATGGTGCAACGCAACGAATACAACGCAATTATTCAACACGGCACAATGACGATGATTCGTAAATCAGCGTTAATTGAAGTCGGACGCTGGTCAGAATGGTGTATTTGTGAAGACAGCGAATTAGGCATTCGTTTATACGAAGCGGGTTACGATTCGGTTTATGTGAAAGATTCATTCGGCAAAGGTTTAATGCCCGATACGTTCTCAGGCTACATGACACAACGTTTTCGTTGGGTTTATGGCGCGATGCAAATTATCAAAGCGCATTGGCGCAGCTTTTTACCCATGAATAAATCACTGACCGCCGCACAAAAGTATTATTTCGTGGCGGGTTGGTTGCCTTGGTTTTCAGATGCGTTAGCGTTGGTTTTCACAACGACCAGTTTGTTAATTACGTCGGTGGTTGTTTACGATCCTTCGCATCCCGAATTACCTGCAAACGTATTTTTAATGCCAACGGTTGGCTTGTTTGTGTTCAAAATTATTCGTGGTTTGTGGCTGTATCAAGCGCGTGTTCCCTGCTCTGTTTTGCATTCACTTGGCGCGGCGTTATCGGGTTTATCGTTAACACATACGGTTGCACTCGGTACGATTCAAGGCTTGTTCACGTCGGGTAAACCGTTTATGCGAACACCAAAATATGAATCGCAAGGCGCGTTATTTTCAGGTTTACGAATTATTCAACAAGAACTGTTGTTGTTGATATTGCTGGGTTGGGGAATTTTTGAAATAAGCCGACTCGATTATTTGGATAATTTAAACGGCAGGTTATGGATGGCAATTTTAGCCGTACAAGCCGTCCCTTATTTTGCAACACTGATTACGACTTTAATCAGTATTGCGCCCAGCTATTTAACTAATAAATCAGCAGAAGAGCTAGATGACGACATTTAATTTTTAATTACAACTCAGGATACGACTATGAAAGGCATGGTATTTACAGAATTTTTCAGTTTAGTTGAAACAGCATTTGGTGAAGATATGCTTGATGACATTATCGACGATGCTAATTTGCCAAATGGTGGCGCATATACAGCCGTTGGAACCTATAATCACATGGAATTAGTCGCAATGGTTATCGCGTTATCAACACGTTCTGAAATACCTGTGCCTGATTTAGTCAAAACCTTCGGCACTTATTTATTCGGGCGATTTGTCGCGTTATATCCTAATTTTTTTGATAACGTCACCGATTCATTTGTCTTTTTGTCGGGCATTGAAAACATCATTCACGCCGAAGTTTTAAAACTTTATCCTGATGCTAATTTGCCAAAATTTGATGTTCAAATTGAAGGCGACGAATTGGTCATGATTTACCATTCAAATCGTCATTTTGCAGATTTAGCAGAAGGTTTGATTATTGGCGCGTCACAACATTTCGATGAAGATTTTAAGATTGTAAAAGCCGATCTTGATGAAAATAGCACTGAATTTAGGATTGTCCGTCAATGACTGAAATAGCGGTAACGGTTGAAAAATTGCAGCGGCGTTTAGAACGTGAAAAACGCGCCAAGCAAGAAGCTGAAAGATTACTTGAAGAAAAAAGTTTAGATTTGTATCAGGCGAATCAGCAACTTTTATTATTTACAGCGGATTTAGAAAAAATCGTTGAGCTACGCACAAATGAGTTAAAAATGGCTTTGATGAAAGCTGAAGCGGCAACTCGCGCAAAAACGGATTTTTTGGCGACTATCAGTCATGAAATTCGCACACCACTGAATGGTGTGATTGGTATGGCGCGTATTTTAAGCGATACACTTTTAGACGATGAACAACAAAATTATGTTCACGTTATCGACACTTGTGGCAAAACGCTCTTGTCGTTGATTAACGACATTCTCGATTTAACCAAAATTGAATCAGGGAATTTAGAACTCGAACAACGTGCTATTTCAATTGTTGATGAATGTAACAGTTGTTTAAAAATTCTTAATGAACAAGCGACAAAACAACAAATCAGGCTTGAAAAAGCATACGCCTCAAACATTCCCGCTTATTTATTGGGCGATGCAACACGATTAAAACAAATTGTGACAAATTTACTAAGTAATGCCATTAAGTTCACGCATCACGGCAAGGTCACGTTAAGCGTTGAAGCAGTTGAAATATCGAATACAAATGTTGCGCTTAAAATTAGTGTCAGCGACACAGGCATTGGCATTGCACCTGATAAAATTGACCGATTATTTAAACCGTTTTCACAAGTTGACTCTTCAACAACCCGAAAATATGGCGGAACAGGTTTAGGGCTTGCGATTTGTGCAAAGTTGGTTAATTTGATGGGAGGTAACATTGGTGTTGAAAGTGAACCTGGGAAAGGCACTACATTTTTTTTCACGTTAACCGCGCAATTAGCAACACAAGAAATTGCAACAAAAACGAATCATGTCATTCAACAGGAAAATAAACAGCTTTCGATTTTGATTGCAGAAGACAATCTTATCAATCAAAAAGTTTTACAAATTAGCTTAAAAAAATTGGGATTTACCCAAATCACAATTGTAAATGATGGAATGCAATGCGTTGAATTGTTTAATCATCAAACGTTTGATGTCATTTTTATGGATATGCAAATGCCACGAATTGATGGATTGGACGCAACGCGAATTATTAGAAGTCTTAATTTAGAAAAACAGCCTCACATTATCGCTTTAACGGCAAATGCGTTTCAGGAAGATGTGAAACTTTGCAACGAAGCGGGAATGGACGATTTTTTAGCCAAACCACTCGATGCAAAGATATTAAAAGAAAAACTTAAGTTATTAAAATTTTGAAAATTAAAGGAGTTGTACAAGGTGATTGATTATAAAAAGTTAATTAACGATAAAAATTATTCAACCAATGCCGTCGCGTCAGGCGTGACGTTTTTAGGATTGATTAGCGGCTCTGGATTTATAACATCGGTGGGATTTTTCGCACTTTCTGGCGCGATTACCAATTGGCTAGCGGTTCATATGTTGTTTGAGAAAGTGCCGTATTTAAAAGGTTCTGGCGTTATTCCAGAACGCTTTGAAGAATTTAAAGGCGCGATTAAAACGCTGATGATGTCACAATTTTTCACCGCGCAAAACATCGAACAATTCATTGAAACCGAAGAACAAGACGGCGAAAAAGTTTTGAATTTAGAGCCACTTTTAAGCGCGGTTAATTACGACAAAATTTACGACAGTCTGGTTTTAGTGATTTTGGAATCATCGTTTGGTGGAATGTTGATGATGATGGGGGGCGTTGAAGCGTTGGCACCACTAAAAGAACCGTTTATCGAAAAAGTAAAAATTACATTGGTTGAAATGGTCGATTCAAGCGAATTTAAAACCGCATTGCAAAAAGGTTTGAACGCACAAAAAATAAGCGCGGATTTAGTCGGCAAAATCGAAACGGTAATTGATAAACGCTTGAATGAACTCACTCCGCAATTGGTAAAAGAAATGGTGCAAGCCATTATTCAAGAGCATTTAGGTTGGTTGGTTGTTTGGGGTGGTGTCATTGGTGGATTATTGGGTGGTGTGTTTAGTTTTTTTGTATGAATACAAATCGTCATTGGAGAATAATTATGGAAACGGTTGAATTAGTTTTTGAAGAACACGGCGTAGCGACTAACCCGCCGTTGCTTATTTTGCATGGTTTTTTTGCTTATTCGAGAAACTGGCGACAAATCGCTGAAAAATTGGCACAAACTTATCATGTTTATACTTTAGATGCGCGAAATCACGGTGCATCACCCCATCATGCAATTATGGATTATCCTTCGATGGCAGCTGACGTGGCTCGGTTTATCGAGCAACACGAATTAAGCACCGTTACGTTACTCGCGCACAGCATGGGCGGCAAAACAGCGATGTGGTTCGCGCTTACTTATCCTCACTTATTGGAACAGTTAATTGTGGTCGATATTGCGCCTGTTCCTTACAAACACAGTTTTGCGCCACTTGTTCAAACACTTCAAAATCTGTCGCTTTCTGAGTTAACGAATCGAAAACAAGCAGACGTATTTTTAACCCATGCCATTCCAGATAACAGTTACAGACAGTTTTTGTTACAAAATTTGGTGTTGAAAAGTGGCGGTTATCAATGGCGCATTGATTTAGATATTTTTAAGCGTAATGCCGAAAATGTGACGGGATTTCCCGATACACAAAACGTGTCACCATTTATGGGAAAAACGTTATTTATTGCTGGTGGAAATTCATCTTATATTCCAGCTAACAGCACCGATGCTTTATTTCCAACCGCACAAACCATCGTGATTTCAGATGCAGAACATTGGATACACGTTCAGCAACCTGAAGCCTTTTTAAAAACGGTTACAGATTTTTTGCAAATTTAAGTCTTGTTTTTAAACGACTTTCAACAATTCCAAATTGCAAATCCACGCAGTTGAAAAACTGTCCTAAGCGGTACACACGGCGACCTCGCCTAACTCAAACTCATGCAAAAAACGAATTTAGACATCTACAAACGCCTGATTACTTACGTTAAACCCCATAGTCGATTATTTTTTATCAGCATCATCGGTTTTTTGGTTTATTCAGCGACACAACCTTTATTTGCACAGATGATTCAAGAAATCATCGACACGTTGCAAGCGAAATCTCACGAGAAACTTTATTATTTGCCATTGCTTTTTAGTGGCTTGATTATCGTGCGTGGCATCGGTGCTTATTTTGGAAATTACTTTTTAGCGAAAGTGTCTGCTAACGTGATTCATACTTTGCGTTGTGAAATTTTTGAAAAATACACACAACTTCCGACCGCACATTTTGATTCCAACAACAGCGGTTACATGATTTCACGCATCACACACAACGTAAATCAAGTCGCGCAAGCAACAACTGATGCTGTGCGAAAAGTCGTGCAAGAAGGTTTAACTGCGGTAGGTTTGTTGGCTTATTTGTTTTATATGGATTGGCGTTTATCACTGATTTTTTTGGTAATCACGCCGATTATTGCGTGGCTGGTTAATTACGTCAGTAAGCGACTGAGAATGCTGAGTAAAAAAATTCAAGAATCCATTGGCGATATGACACATATCACGTCCGAATTGGTGAATGGACATCGAGTCGTTCGCAGTTACGGCGGTGAAAATTATGAACGTCAGCGTTTTATCGAAAGCAGTCAGTATAACCGTCGGCAATCGCTGAAACTGATTAGTACGGGTTCAATTCACAATCAATTGATGCAGTTGATTATTGCGGTTGCATTAGCGATTTTGATGTATGCCGCGCTGTTTTTTATGGAGCAAGCCAGCGTTGGCTCATTTGTCGGTTATTTAACGGCGGCGTTTTTGTTACCACGTCCAATTCGTCAACTCAGTGACGCAAACAGCGATATTCAACGTGGAATTGTTGCCGCTGAATCTCTCTTTGAAGTTTTAGACGAAGCCGCAGAAATTGATGATGGCATTTATAACACGCCGCATTGTCGTGGTGAATTGGAATTTAAACACGTCACGTTTTGTTATGAAGGTACAGAAGATGCCGCTTTAACGGACATTAGTTTTATCGCAAAAGCAGGTGAAACGATTGCATTAGTTGGCGCGTCAGGCGGCGGGAAAAGTACGCTTGTGAATTTGGTTTCGCGTTTTTATCGTTACGAACACGGTGAAATTTTGCTCGATGGTGTGGACATTAACACTTACCAATTGAACAATTTGCGTCATCAAATCGCGCTGGTAAATCAACAGGTAACGCTGTTTAACGATACGATTGCCAATAATATCGCCTACGGTGTTTTAGCGGGAACAAGCCGTGAAGCCATTACACAAGCGGCAACCGATGCGTATGCAATTGAATTTATCAACAAATTCGATGCGGGTTTGGATACTGAAATTGGCGAAAATGGTGTGAAACTTTCGGGCGGACAGCGTCAACGTTTAGCGTTAGCGCGAGCGTTATTAAAAGACGCGCCGCTGTTAATTTTAGATGAAGCAACTTCAGCGTTAGACACTGAATCAGAACGTTACATTCAAGCGGCATTACAAAAAGTGATGGGCAATCGTACCACTTTAGTTATCGCGCATCGTTTATCAACAATTGAAAACGCCGACAAAATTTTGGTGATTGACGCTGGGCGGATTGTTGAAGAAGGAACGCACATTGAATTACTGGCTAAAAATGGGGCATATACCCGCTTGCACGCAATTCAATTCAAAGAGGAAAAATGAAGACTCAATTTACATTTATCGACTTGTTTGCAGGAATTGGCGGTTTTCATCTTGCGATGCACCGATTAGGTGGAGAGTGTGTTTTTGCGAGCGAAATAGATGATGACGCGAGAAAAACTTATGAATTCAATCATCAAAAAATTTCTTCTTCATTATTTGAAAATCAGCTTTTCAATAAAGATATTAGAAATATCATGACCAGTGATATTCCCGATTTTGATGTGTTATGTGCGGGTTTTCCTTGCCAGCCCTTTAGTCAAGCAGGATTCAAAAGAGGATTTAACGACAATCACAATTCCGAACGTGGGAATTTATTTTTTACCATTGCCGAAATTATTGAAGAAAAAAGACCCAAAGCATTTTTTTTAGAAAATGTGCGAGGATTAGTGAATCATGATGACGGAAAAACCTTTCAAATTATTCGGCAAATTTTAGAAAACGAACTGCATTATTCATTTTATTTTAAAATTGTTAATGCCAAAGATTATGGCTTGCCGCAATTACGACCGCGTGTTTTTATTGTTGGATTTAGAGATGACGACACTTTAATGCGTGGTTTTAATTTTCCGCAGCCAACACCACTCAAATTTACGATGAGTGATGTTTGGGGAGGGGAATGTAGCCGAGATATTGGTTTTACCTTGCGTGTAGGTGGTCGTGGCTCAAACATTGACGACCGTCGAAATTGGGATTCTTACCTTGTCGATAATAAAATTAGAAAATTATCCTACAAAGAAGCCCGAAAAATGCAGGGATTTCCCGATGATTTTCATTTTCCCGTTAGTGATACACAAGCTATTAAACAACTTGGAAATAGCGTTGCTGTTGATGCAATTGAAGCGGTCGGACGCAATGTTATCGATTACATGGAAAACTTAAAGGCAAAAAATACGATGAAAAAAACAACCCTAAATAAAGGCGAGTGGAGCGAATTACTTTTATTTGTAAAATTGCTTGCCGAACAACAAATTTTTTTAGCTGACAAAAATCTAAACCCGAATGTAGATTTTTTCATAATTCACAAAGTAACAACGCAAAATTTAAATCTTGAATTTCTGATTTTAGACAAATCCACGATTGAAATAATGAATAAAAATACAGGTGAAAAAAAATC
>CAIRCR010000243.1 GCA_903877065.1 uncultured Pseudomonadota bacterium | reverse complement strand
GTTTTGACATTACGGAAATGAAAAAGCGTGAATTGGCTGAACAAAAGAAAGCATCATTGTATCAAGCCGTTATTGATTCGCCTGATGGATTTGCTCGTATAGATATTCATGGCAGTTTTTTAGGCGTCAGTGATGCTTATTGTCAACTTACGGGATACAGCCGTGAAGAATTATTGACGATGAATGTTAGAGATTTAGATGTTGTTAATGACGATGGTTACGATTCGGCGCGTATTGAATACATTATTAAAAAGGGTTATGGCGTATTTGAATCAAAGCGGCGACGTAAAGATAGTTCAATCTGTACAGTCCAAGTTACAGCGACTTATTCGCCTGTTGATGGCGGGATTATTTTTCTGTTTTTGCATGATATCTCACGGCAAAAAATGGCAGAAAAACATAATGAAGAATTACGCAAGCAGCTAAATCATATGCAAAAAATTGACAGTATTGGGCGACTCACTGCGGGAATTTCGCACGATTTCAACAATATCTTGAGCGGCATTTTAGGCTATGCCGAACTTAGCAAATCGATTGTTGCCGAGGATATAAAAGACAGAGATGTTAAAGATGATTTGATGCGAAATTTGAATCAAATTGAAATAGCGGGAAAACGTGCGGCGGGTTTAATTGCTCAAATGATGACCTACTGTCGCCAAGATCCACCAACAAAAAACATTGAGATAAAACCAACACAATCGGTAATTCGTGAAGTTGTAACGATGGTGCGTGTGGGACTGACCGAAAAATTCAAAATTGAACTTGATTTGAACGACACGCCAGATATTCCAATGGATTCATCAGAATTACATCAAGTGCTGACGAATTTATTGGTTAATGCGCGTGATTCGATGAAAACATTTGGCTGTGGAATTATTAAGCTGAAACTTTCAATGGTTGAAATTTCAAATTGCCAATGCACGGCTTGTTTAATGCCGCTTGAAGGTACATTTATTGAATTAAGTGTGTCGGATTGTGGCTCTGGAATGGATAACGAGACGATGTCTTCTATTTTTGATCCGTTTTTTACGACTAAAGGAGTGGGGGAAGGAACTGGGCTGGGATTATCAACGGTGAGCGGTCTTGTGCATAGTGACAATGGACATATTTTGGTAAATTCTAAAGTGGGGCAAGGAACGACGTTTGCGTTGTTGTTTCCAAATGTCACGTTGAATCTGTAAGAGAACGAAAATTCCGCCTCGTAGCTTGAAATATACTAAGAGGCGGAAAATGGAAAGATTATTTTTTCTCTTTCGCTTTGTTTCGTTCTGTGACTTCTTTAATTACTTCGTCTGCCACGTTTTTAGGGCAGGGTAAATAATGTGAAAATTCCATTGAGAATTGTCCACGACCTGAAGTCATAGTACGCAAATCACCGATGTAGCCAAACATTTCACTCAACGGCACTTCTGATTTGATACGAACGCCAGTTACGCCAGCATCTTGAGATTTAATCATGCCACGACGACGGTTTAAATCGCCAATAACATCACCAACGTGATCTGAAGGTGTGAACGTATCAACTGCCATAATAGGTTCAATCAATTGTGGTGCTGCTTTTGGAATCGATTGACGGAATGCGGCTTTTGCTGCAATTTCAAACGCGATTGCTGATGAATCGACCGCGTGGAAACCACCGTCCATCAACATTACTTTGAAATCCAAACAAGGGAAGCCAGCCAAAACACCTTTGTCGAGCATCGATTTAAAGCCTTTTTCAACCGCTGGCCAGTATTCGCGTGGTACGTTACCGCCAGTTACTTTTGATTCAAATACGAAACCTGAACCTGGCTCACCTGGCTCGATGATGTAGTTGATTTTGCCGTATTGACCTGAACCACCTGATTGTTTTTTGTGGGTGTATTCGTCTTCAACAGAGCGTGTAATCGTTTCACGGTAAGCAACTTGTGGTTTGCCAACGATTACGTCAACGCCATGTGTACGACGTAAAATGTCAACTTTAATGTCTAAATGTAATTCGCCCATGCCTTTCAAAATCGTTTCGCCGCTGTCTTCATCGGTTTCAACGTGGAAAGAAGGATCTTCTTGAATCATTTTGCCGAGCGCAACACCCATTTTTTCAGACGCACTTTTATCTTTTGGTGTAATCGATAACGAAATAACAGGATCAGGGAAAACCATCGGTTCTAATGTTGCTGGGAATTTCGGATCGCACAATGTGTGACCCGTTTGCACGTTTTTCATACCCAAAACAGCAACGATGTCGCCCGCTTGTGCTGATTCTAATTCGATACGCGCGTTCGCGTGCATTTCAACGATACGACCGATGCGTTCAGTTTTGCCCGTAAATGTGTTTAAAACAGAAGTGCCTTTTTCTAATTTACCTGAGTAAATACGCAAGAAGGTCAACGCGCCAAAACGGTCATCCATAATTTTGAATGCCAATGAACGCAAAGGTTTGTCTACGTTTACTTCAGCAAATAAACCTGTTGCATTACCGTCTAAATCAACTTCAGGTTGTGGTTTAACTTCGGTTGGGCAAGGTAAATAATCAATAACGCCGTCAAGCACTAATTGAACGCCTTTGTTTTTGAACGATGAACCACAGAATGTAGGGAAGAAATCCATGTTGATAGTGCCTTTACGAAGGCAACGTTTAAGCGTTTCAACGTCGGGTTCTTCGCCTTCTAAATATTTTTCCATAACGTCATCAAATTGATCGGCGACGTCATCAATCAATTTTTCACGCCATTTATCAACGTCCGCTGCCATATTCGCAGGTACATCTTCAATGGTGTAATTGAATGGATCGCCAGATTCATCCCAAATCCACGCTT
>CAIRCR010000242.1 GCA_903877065.1 uncultured Pseudomonadota bacterium | reverse complement strand
CGGCGACGGAACCGTAACGCATTCACTCACAGGTTTAACGTGGCAACGTTGTTCAGTCGGTCAAACATGGGATCCTGCTTTCACCGCTTGCACTGGCGATGTAAAAACTTACACCTTCGACGATGCACAAAAACTCACCAGCAACTTTGCAGGACAAAGCGATTGGCGCGTGCCGACGATTGATGAATTAACCACCATCGTTGATACAAAAAGAGCCAGCCCCGCCATCAATAAAGCTATTTTTCCACAAACTCCAAACAACACTTTTTGGGCTTCTTCCGTTGGAGCTGGGACAGATGATGTGTGGACGGTTGAATTCGGTAATGGTTCCGCATTTCACGGTACATACGATAAAAAAACCTACCCTTTGACTTTCCGATTAGTACGCGGCGTACCGTGGATTCGAACACTCGATTTAAAAGATTTTGTGGATAATCGAGACGGCACTGTGACACACAACAAAACAGGTTTGACATGGCAACGTTGCAGCGTCGGGCAAACTTGGGTAGATGGTGGTTGCGATGGAAAGGCAACGGCGGTAACTCAAACAACCGCTGTTGCATTAACCAGCGATTTAGGTGGCAAAACCGATTGGCGTTTGCCAACGTATCGAGAATTACAAACAATTGTAGATTACTCAAAAGCCAGTCCCGCAACCAGTTTGATTATTTTTCCTTCAACACCTTCTCAACTGTTTTGGTCAGCAACAAGTGCGAGTAGCAATGATTCATACGCATGGTTTATTGATTTCTCAAGTGGTAAAGGGGACATAGGGGTTAAAGGCTATAACACTGATTATAATATCCTTGGTCGTAATTGGAACAACAACTCAGCGCGTTTAGTTCGTGGTTCGTTATCAACCACAACAGCCAGCGCAGCGGCATCAGGCAATGTCGATTTAGCTCCGACCGTAACAGGTACGCCCAGTCCTGCAAAAGTAGGCGGTGAAATCACTTTTACTGCCGCGTTAACCAACAAAGGCACTGGAACGGCAAGTGATACCAAATTGAGTTTTTACATTCCTAAAAATTTAGTCACTTTAGTGTCAAAGCCTACTGATTGTGAAGATAGAGGCGCGAGCGTAGTTTGTTCGCTGGGTTATTTAGTGCCACAAGGTTCGATTACTCGTGCGGTTACAGTGCAAATGAATAAAGCTGGTGGTTTGAGTTTCGGTGTCGCGGGAAGTTCAACTGAAAAAGATATGACACCTAAAGACAATTTGGCGCGTGCAACGGTTGCGATTCGCAAGTAAAAACAATAATTTATGATTCACAATTTCAAAAGTAGCCTTGCTCAAGATGTTTTCGATGGACTGAATTCGCGTCACGCTAGAAAATTACCCAATGAATTACACGGTAAAGCAAGACGCTTATTTGACCAACTGAACGTGATTAAAAACGTAGAAGAATTGAGAATTCCGCCGAGTAATCGGTTGGAAAAATTACAAGGCACATTGCAACACTTTTGGAGTTTGCGAATTAACAATCAGTGGCGCGTTATCTTCCGTTGGGAAGACGGCGTTGCCTACGATGTTGATGTTGTGGATTATCATCATTAGGAGAATGAAATGTTACCTACTCACAGACCGCCAACACACGCGGGTGAAATGTTGTTAAAAGAATTTTTAGAACCTTTGCAAATTCCACAAAGCCGTTTTGCTAAACATTTGAATTGGAGCTACGGACGGCTACAAGATTTAATTCATGGGCGCAGTCGTATCACAGTGAATTCGGCATTATGTTTAGCCGATGCACTTGGTACAACGCCAGAATTTTGGTTAAAT
>CAIRCR010000241.1 GCA_903877065.1 uncultured Pseudomonadota bacterium | reverse complement strand
GAACGTTTCTCAATCGGATTTTGGGACATCCTATTTTGCATTTTGATGACTTGGTTTTGCCCTAAAAAGTCGAACATCGCGTCAAATAGGGAAAAAAGTACGGTTGCATGATGGCGAGTTTCACCAAACTCCCTCCAACGGTGCAACAATGTCTAAAAATTCATTTGAAAAATCATTAGATGTTGGTTTAATCCCTAATTCACCCGCGCAAAAAATGGTAAATTTTCCAGCGATTTGATACAAAATGACTGACAATTCGCGCAAGCCATTAAAATGCTCTGCGATTTGAAAATAATCCGTTTCATAATCATGTGCGGCGAGATTGCGAGCCGTGCGAAGTGTTTGCCAGGTTTCAATGGATTCAATCACAGCGTGCTTTTCGTAAAACGCTAACACTTTCAAAAAAGATTCATTTTTTTCACCCGACAATAAATAAGCGTGACGCATTGCCGATGCTAACGTATCTTGAAATTTTGCGAATCGTTCATTAAACGATGACAGTGATTCAAAAAGATTGACGTCTTTTTTATGTGCTTCTAATTCGTTGCCTTGCAAAGGAAAAGGTAATTTGTGTGAAGTCGCATTCAAAAAATAAACGCAACGTTGAATGGCTTCAAGTAATTGCGCTAAATACGCTTTTTCTGCACTCAATAATTCTTTTGGACTCATAACAACACACTTTTTTCAAAAGCAATTTGTTGAAAGGGACTTAATTTTTGTCCCGTTTGCACAATTAACAAATCGACAGGTAAATTCAATCGAATTTCTAAGGCATTTTTCAACTGCGCTTTTTGCAATAAACCCAGTAAATTCGGTGTTTCAATCAACAAATCCACGTCCCCACCTTTCGCCTCGTCGTTCAAACGTGAACCAAATACCCGAATCTTCGTGGTTTGCCCTGTCACCGATTGAATTGTTTCGATAATCGTTGCCATTTGTTCGGTTTTAAGTCGCATGATTTTCGATGTCCCATTTTTAAATCGTTGATAATTTGCTGAATTATGACACTGTAGCTTTTTGAAGCACCACTTTAATCTTGCTCAATAATTTTCTGAAACCTTTCACTCGTCGCAGCCGTTTTCCCTAATCATTGAGAATCACTTGCTGAATAATTAAATCCTGCAAACGTTGATTATCTTCGTCACGTCTACGTTGTTCTTCACGACGACGATCTTCTTCCTCACGGCGTTTGGCTTCTTCACGTTTTTTAGCTTCTTCTTGTTCATTTGCATTCATTTTTTTCTCCAGTGGTTATTAGCTCAATAATAAAATTTTGTTGTTCTGGTTCTAAATTTGCGTACATCGGTAAACAAATCACTTCATTAGCCATTTGTCGTGCTACAGGTAAATTGGATTGTGCCGCCGAAGGCAAACCACGATACATCGGAAAATCACTAATCAACGGATAAAAATAACGTCGCCCAAAAATGTTGTTGGCTTTTAGTTTTTCATAAAGCGCGTCACGATTGTGTTCTACAAAAATTGGAAAATACGCATAATTTGCACTGTGTTTACCAACATTTGTGCAACGAATTTCAGCCACATTTTTCAACCCTTCGCGATAACGTGCGTCTATCATTTTGCGTTTTGCTAAAGCGTCGTCGATGCCTTTGAGTTGCAACAAGCCAAACGCCGCATTGATTTCGCTCATTTTGCCATTGATGCCAGCCGCGACAACCGTCACTTCATCGACAAAACCAAAATTTTTCAAATGGTCAATCCGGCGTTTTGTTTTTTCGTCTGGGCAAACAATCGCGCCACCTTCAAACGTGTTAAACACTTTCGTGGCATGAAAACTTAACACCGACAAATCGCCGTGATTCAGCAAGCCGCCGTTGTTGTCTTTGACACCAAACGCATGAGCGGCATCGTAAATGACTTTCAGATTGTAGTTATCGGCAATGTCTTGAATTCGAGCTACGTTGCATGGATAACCATAACAATGAACGGGCATAATCGCTGTGGTTTGTGGTGTAATCGCTGCTTCAATTTTGTCTGGGTCAAGGTTTAACGTCGTGGGATCAATATCGACAAAGACAGGTTTAATTCCGTTCCACAATAACGAATGCGCGGTGGCAACAAAGGAATAGGGCGTGGTAATCACTTCGCCTGTAATTCGCAGAGCTTGTAACGCAGTGATTAACGCAATCGTGCCGTTAGCAAACAGAGCAAGATGTTTCACGCCCAAATACTCACACAACGCTTGTTCGAGTTGTTGGTGAAATGTGCCGCCGTTGGTGAGAATTTTGTTGTCCCAAATTTGTTCTAAATACGGGATAAATTCTGTAAGTGGCGGCAACGTAGGCTGTGTGACGTAAATCGGTTTCATTTTTTAAGTGTCGCGGACTTGCGCTAAAAATTCTCGCATATCGTCATTTTTTACATTCCGATAAATTTCGGCAACCGATAACGAAAAACCAAGCGATTGAAACGTAACCGTGTCGTCTAAATAATAAAAATTCGATTTCCAGGCATCCGTTTTACGATATGCCTCGACCTGAACAAAATCCTGTTCGATTAAAATGTATTCTTCAAGGCTCGGTAATGTTTGATAAAACTGGCGTTTTAACGTGTGATCAAATTTGCGTGTTGAACTGGATAATACTTCGACAATAATACGCGGGGATTCAGTGTAATAATCGTCCGCATCGTCATTTTCACAAACAACGATTACGTCTGGATAAAAATATGTTTTAGCGTCCACACGCACTTTAATATCCGAGAAAAATACTTCACAAGGCGAACCGTTTAAATAATTTCCCAAGTGCCTCGCTAAATTAGCAATAATCCGTTGTTGATTTTTACTCGCACCCGCCATTGCGTAAACGCTTCCATCAATGTATTCGTGTTTAATTTCGCTGATTTTTTCGCCTTCAAGGTATTCTTGTTCTGAAATGTAATCATGACGCAATTGTGGCAAGCTCATAGCGATTCGCCTTCTGTCGGTACAACAAAACTTTCCACAGGTTTTCCAGCACAAAACCGTTCCCACATCATTCGCAAACCTTTTTCTAAACCTGCTGTGACATTTTCAGGTTTTAATTTAGATCCGTTTTTCATCCTATCGCGTAATTGGTGTCGTAAGGCTTGTAACTCTTCGACGTTTTCGCTCCAGCTTTTTGCCATTTCGATAAATTGCTCTGGCGTGTGAGCCGCAAATTTATCGGTTAAGCCAACAGAACTTGCCCATCCAAAACCTGCACGTCCAGGCAATGTATTCCAAACATACGATAAAACAGGAACGCCCATCCACAATGCAAAACCTGTTGTAGTACCGCCAGCATAAGGAAACGTGTCTAAAATAAAATCAACTTCACCGTGCAATGCTAAATAATCTGGAATGGTTTTTTTTGCGTAAAACGTCAGGCGGTCAATTGCCACGCCACGACGTAAAAAGTCTTTTTCTAACCGACGCTGTAAGGGTTCGTCCGACACATTTCCCACAATCATTTTTGACGTTGGAATTTCGTTTAAAACCTTGCACCACAAATCGAGTGTTTCTTGTGTCAGTTTGCTGGTGCGATTGAAACTACCAAAAGTAATGTAACCGTTTTTCAATGCAGGTGCATCGACAACGGGAGGACTATTTGCAGGAGCGGCAAATGTTGCCGCACTTGGTAATTGCACCAACTTTTCAACGAAATAATCATCGAGTAATCCAGGCGGACACCAATCCGAATCAACC
This sequence comes from uncultured Pseudomonadota bacterium, assembly GCA_903877065.1. Classification (GTDB taxonomy): domain Bacteria; phylum Pseudomonadota; class Gammaproteobacteria; order Methylococcales; family Methylomonadaceae; genus UBA10906. The sequence goes on along the minus strand of CAIRCR010000241.1, from coordinate 5,876 downwards.
AAGTAATAATCCATCGCTTTCAAACCCGTTGTTCCAGGATAGCCAATCCATGAAATTTGAATCGGTGCGGGTTTATAAGCAAACGCAAGCAAACGGTTTTTATCAGTGTGACCAGACAAATCAATGGCAATATCAATGCCGTCATTCGCCATTTGTTGTACGAGCTGAACATCCGTTAATGCTGCGACATCTCGCCAACCAGCAAAATGTGATTTGAGGCGTTGGGTGGAACTATCGTTTATGGTGTTGTTGTAATAAGCGACCAGTTCAAACTGATTTTTATCCAAACAGGTAAGCAACGGTTCGATAAAAAACGACACGGCGTGATTAAAAAAATCACCCGACACCATTGCAACGTGCAACTTTTTATTCGGGTCACGATTTTCATGTGAATGAATCAGCGGTTGCAAGCCTTGACCTTGCATGGCAAATTCACCAAAACGAATGGCTTCTTGGAAAACTTCAGTAGATGAAACATCTGGATTATGCACTAAGGTAAAAAATAAATTTGTGTAAGCTGTGTAAGCTCGGACACAATGGGGATCGAGTGCCAATGCACAGCGATAATGTTCTGTAGCCTCTGTAAATCGTCCTAAACTTGATAACGTCAAACCTAAATTACTGTGTATGCCGACATGATGAGAATTGATTTTTAAAGCGCGAATATATGCTTCCACAGCTTCAGATAATTTACCAAGTCTAAGTAGTGTATTTCCTAAGTCACCAGTTATTTCTGCATTTTGTGGCAGATACTCAACAGATTTACTTTTCGCATCTAAGGCTTCTTCTAGTCGTCCAGCTCGTTGTAAAACCGTGCCTAAATTTTTCCAAATGATGCCATTCTTAGGAAATTTAACAAGCAATGCACGAGCTGCTTTTACAAATTCTTCATTTTTATTTTCATCAAATAATTTTTTTAAACGCCCGCAGTCGTCTTGAGACGGTTGGCGTGACTGCATTTTTTGAGGTGGAAGTGGTCTTTTCATCAATGAATTTCCCCTAATTTTTTATTTATTTCGGTCTCATGTGTGGGAACAACAAAACGTCCCGAATCGACGGTGAATCCGTGAATAACATTACCAAACGATCAATACCAATGCCTTCACCAGCAGTCGGCGGCATTCCGTGTTCGAGTGCAACAATATAATCCGCATCAAAGTGCATCGCTTCATCGTCGCCCGCTTCTTTTTCATTGACTTGTTGTTGAAAACGCGCTGCTTGATCTTCTGCATCGTTCAGCTCAGTGAAACCGTTGGCAATTTCACGCCCACCAACAAAAAACTCGAATCTATCGGTAACGTGTGGATCGTTGTCGCTACGACGAGCAAGCGGCGAAACTTCAACAGGATATGCCGTAATAAACGTTGGATTCATCAAACGACTTTCAACGGTTTTTTCAAAAATTTCGATTTGAATTTTGCCCAAACCGTAACCGTCTTTGACAGGAATTTTTAAATTTTCAGCCACTTTAACAGCCGCTTCACGAGTTGAAATGTTTTCAGCCGTCAAATCAGGATTGAAATGCAAAATCGACTCAAAAACGGTCATTCGCACAAACGGTTTGCCAAAATCGTATTTTTCACCTTGATAAGTAATGACGGTTTGCCCCAAAACTTCTTGTGCAATGCCGCGCAACATTTCTTCGGTCAAATCCATGAGTTCATGATATTCCGCGTAGGCTTGATAAAATTCGAGCATCGTAAATTCGGGATTGTGGCGCGTTGACAGCCCTTCGTTTCTGAAATTACGATTGATTTCAAATACCCGTTCAAAACCACCGACAACCAAACGTTTCAAATACAATTCGGGCGCAATTCGCAAAAACATATCCATGTCGAGCGCGTTGTGGTGTGTTGTAAAAGGTCTTGCTGTCGCGCCACCTGGAATCACTTGCATCATGGGTGTTTCGACTTCCAAAAATTGTCGTTCAATCAAAAAATTCCGAATATAACTGACGACTTTCGAGCGAATCAAAAACACGTCACGCGATTGTTGGCTCATAATCAAATCTAAATAACGTTGACGATATTTAATTTCTTGATCTGCGATGCCGTGAAACTTTTCAGGCAATGGACGCAACGCTTTGGTAAGCAAACGAATGGTATCGACTTTTACACTGAGTTCGCCCGTTTGTGTTTTAAACAAATAACCTTCTGCACCCAAAATATCGCCAATATCCCATTTTTTAAATTGATCGTTATAAACGCCCTCGGGCAAATTATCTCGCGCCACATAAACTTGCAATTGCCCTGACATATCTTGTAAATGACTAAAACTCGCTTTGCCCATAATGCGGCGTGTCATCATTCGACCCGCAATTTTTACACGAATACGCGCTTCTTCGAGTTCTTCTTTGGATTGTTCGCCATATTTTGCAAGTAATTCCCCCACAACGACATCGCGGCGAAAATCGGTTGGAAATGCAATAGTTTCGCCGCGTAACGCGGTTAATTTTTCACGACGTTGACGGATTTGATCTTGTTCGTCTTGGATTTGTTCAATTGTTTGTGTCATGTTTTTATTTGGTTAGGTTTAATAAATCACTTTCTGTGCTTTTAATGCCACATAAATTTCGTCAAGTGTTTGAGTGTCTGCATCAAATTGAATCGGCGTAAATCCTGAATTTGTATTCACACAAAGTGCAATTAGCCCTGCGTGATTGATTGCCGCAATTAACACGTTATTTGTGGCTTCTAAAATTGTGCAAGCGTGACCATTTTCAAATAATCGACGTTCTAGCAAATACGCAATTTCAACGCTTTTTTCACCCGTTAAGTTAATTGCTGTCGCAATTTGGCTAAATCGTGCCGCACGTTCTTCAACGCTAACAGGTTGCAGATTTTCATTTTCGCCTGTGCCGACAATCATACCTGCACCTACCGTGCCATTCGTCAAACGGTCGATAATGATAAATGAGCCTGTGCCTTTATGTGTTTTGTAATTATCAAACACAACTGGCGCATTCACAGAAACCGTGCATAAACCGATTTCATTGAGTTGCAACGCATTAGCATCGTGATATTCAAGTGTATTTACGTCGATACGATGATGAATCAAAGACACCGAGCCTGAAACACTACGTGTCGCTAATTTAATTGTGTATTGCTTGCCGATATTGAGCGAATCTTCTGCCATCCAAACAATGTGTGCTTTGAATTTATCCGCCACAATCGGTGTGAATGCTTGTTTGCCAATCAGTGTATCACCGCGACTAATATCAATTTCATCGTTGAGTGTGAGCGTTACAGCCATTGGGGCGCAGGCTTGTTCGAGTTCACCGTCATAAGTGACGATAGCTTTAATCGTGCTGCTTTTTCCTGAAGGTAACGCGGTAATTTTGTCGCCTTTTTTGAAAATCCCCGAGGCAACCGTGCCGCAAAATCCACGAAAATCTAAATTTGGACGATTGACATATTGAACAGGAAAACGTGCGTCGGTGAAATTACGGTCATTGGCAATTTCAATGGTGTTTAACGCTTCCATCAACGGTTTTCCCGTAAACCACGCCATATTTTCGCTACGATTTACCACGTTATCGCCATCTAACGCCGACATCGGAATAAATAAAATATCGTGTAAATCCAATGTTTTTACAAAATCCAAATAGTTAGCTTTGATTTGTTCAAATTTTGCTTCGCTATATTCGACCAAATCCATTTTGTTAATGGCAACAACAATGTGTTGAATGCCCAATAATGACGCGATAAAACTGTGGCGTTTGGTTTGTGTTTGAACGCCATAACGTGCATCAATCAAGATAATTGCTAAATCACACGTTGACGCGCCTGTTGCCATATTGCGCGTGTATTGTTCGTGTCCTGGCGTGTCGGCAATGATGAATTTGCGTGTTGACGTTGAAAAATAACGATATGCCACGTCAATGGTGATGCCTTGTTCACGTTCGGCTTGCAACCCATCAACGAGTAAAGCTAAATCAATTTTACCCGTGCCAGTTGTGCCAGATTTCACGCTGTCGGCTTGAACTGCTGCGAGTTGATCTTCGTAAATCATTTTTGAATCGTGCAATAAACGCCCAATGAGTGTGCTTTTGCCGTCATCGACGTTGCCACAAGTTAAAAAACGTACTAATTCTTTGCGTTCGTGTTGCGCTAAATAAGCGTTAATATCGGTGCTGATTAAATCGGATTGATGAGACATGATAAATTTCTGATTAAAAGTTGATTCGATAGGCTAAATCATAGCATTTTTAGATTGTTGTTGTTATTCTCAAAACGGAGTTACGCGCTTGTTGCTATCGCCTAATAAGAAGTTACTTTGTTTTTAATATCCATTTTTTAGATGTTATTATCTAAAAATATCATTTTCAAAAATTGCCAAATTTTCCTAAGATTGTTGCAAATAAACGAAAATCTGTTGTAAATTTTATAATGTGTTAAAGCGTTATTTGAGGATTCATAATCATGAAAAATTTTAGGCTCGCGCTTTTACCGAGCGCAATTTATTTGGCGTTGATCAATGTTCCCAGCGTTCAAGCCGCAAATCATGGCGAATTATCTAAAACCGAAGCCTTAGAGCGTCGAATTCGAGAATTAGAAGAACGTTTAGAGCGAATTGATGCTGCAACAGCTTTTTTGAAACAGCCCGTACAAATCAACGCACCCAGCACTCCCGAAATTAAAAAATTAACCAGCGAAGTGCATTTATTAGAACGCAAGTTAGAAGTGCAAGACGAAATTACAACCAGCAATGCTCAAAAAACACCGATTATTGAAGCAGGTGAGGGCGGTTTTAAAATTTCATCAGCGGACAAAAAACATCAAGTGAAAATTCGCGGTGCAGTTCAAGCCGACAATCGAACTTACGTCGATGGTGGCGGTTTAATTGATAGTTTTGATTTAAAACAAGGGCGCGTTTGGCTTGAGGGTTATGTTTTTAACGATATTGCTTTCAAAATAATGCCCGACTTTGCGGCGAGTGGAAACATTTTGCCCGACGCTTATTTGGATTATATATATCATCCCGCCGCCAGTTTACTTGTCGGTAAATTCAAACCTGCTCTGAGTTTGGAACGTTTACAGGGCGATTCAGACGGTACATTTTTAGAGCGTGCTTTTCCAACGTATTTAGCCAGTAATCGTGATGTCGGTGTGCAATTACACGGCGCGTTTGATTTTACAGGACATACCGCAGAAAAAGTGGTGGGACCCATCGATGCTAAAAATCAATTAACGTATCAACTTGGCGTGTTTAACGGTTCGGGTGACGATGGTAGTCCAAACAATAATGCCGCCGACAATAACGATAACAAAGAATTTGTTGGGCGTTTATTCGCACATCCGTTCCAACATACCAGCTATTCTTGGCTCGAAGGTTTGGGGCTTGGTGTCGCGGGAAGTTATTCGCAAGTCTCTTCTCAAGTCCTCAAAAATCAAGCCACTCCGATTGGACGTAACACTTATTTGAACTATGCGAATGTGATTACAGGGGCGAGTGCGCCAGTTTCAAACGGTGACAGCTATCGTTTTTATCCGCAGGCTTATTGGTATTCGGGTTCATTTGGCGCAATGGCAGAATATGTCATTTCGTCACAGCATTTGTCAGGAATCAATAAAACAGGCGTTGCTACGAATGTTCAACAAAATAATACCGCGTGGCAAGTTTTGGGTTCTTATGTTTTAACAGGTGAAGACAACAGTTTTGGCGCAATCAAACCCATTCGAGCGTTCAATCCCTTAGACGGTAAGTGGGGGGCGTTGCAATTGGCGGCTCGCTGGAGTCAGCTTGATGTTGATAGCGATACATTTGTTTTTGTTGATCCAAACAAATCAGCAAATCAGGCTAGAGCTTGGACAGTCGGTGCAAATTGGTATTTAAACAATAACGCTCTGATTCGTACCGATTATGAACAAGTTTCG
>CAIRCR010000240.1 GCA_903877065.1 uncultured Pseudomonadota bacterium | reverse complement strand
TGCTTCCACTCTATGTTGTCTGGCAAACTGTAGGCTTTCCAAACCCGCAACGGACTTAAACGTGGTTTATCGGCTTTCAATTTTTCGAGTAATTCATGAATCATGCTGTAAGTGAGTTCCCTGCGGCGATGAGGTTCACGATAAAAAATACTGAGTGCATCAATTTGGTCTTTATGCGTTTCTAAATAATCGCTAAATTCTTCACTAACTTCTTTGGCGTTGGTTTGTGCATCTTGCGTCCAACCTGCAAACGTCACACTGTCTAAATTATCGTGGTCAATGGTTTGCTCTTTATCTTTGCGAATCGAATCAATCAATTCAACTAATTCACCTGTAAAAACATTCGCCGCTTGACTCACTAATTCTGCTTGGGCTTGTTCAAGTTGTTCTTCAGTTACATCAGAATTTAACGGTTTTTGAGCTAATTCACAGGCTTTAGCTTCAACATTATCGACATCAATCGCGGCAAACAAATCACCGATGATTTTGCTGAGTTCAACACCTGCACATTTTTTGAGTTTGTTTTTATCATCAATGCTGAGTTGCTGATTTAATCGCGCTAATCGTCCAGCCAATGAAGTCACGGTATCACTATCATTTGCTCCCATCATAACGCCCATTGCCAAATCTTTAAGCGAAACAGAAGGCTTAGTAATCAACGGCTGACTGGCGGTTTTAAGCGAACTGGTAACACCAATCGCATCAACGATAACGTAATGCGTTTTTGCGGTTTTCGCTGATGGCGTGACTTTCTTCAATGAATCATGGTCAAGCGTTCGTGTACCGCGACCTTTCATTTGTTCAAAATAATTGCGGCTTTTCACATCACGCATGAATAACAAACATTCCAACGGCTTAACGTCTGTACCTGTTGCAATCATATCAACGGTTACAGCAATGCGGGGATAATAACTATTACGAAAACTAGCCAGTACCGATTTGGGGTCTTCTTCGGCTTTGTAGGTTATCTTTTTACAAAATTCATTGCCTTCGCCAAATTCATCACGCACAGTTTGAATAATGTCATCGGCATGACTATCCGTTTTAGCAAATATCAAGGTTTTAGGTGTTTCTTTTCGTTCTGGGAAAATATCGGGTAATTTTTCTTTGAAGGTTCTAATGATGGTGCGTATTTGGTCAGGATTTACAACCGAATTATCTAAATCGATTGCTGAATAGGCTTCGTCTTCATCTTGTTGCTCCCAACGTTTTCGACGAGTTAATCGTTCACGTTTTTGTACTTGTTGTTGAGCGGTTAATTTTGCACCAGCCTTTGTAATTTCGGTGGTGATTAAATAAATTTCATTGCCAACATTGACACCATCTGCAACGGCTTTTTCATGGTCATAATCGCTCACTAAATTCTTTTGGAAAAATCCAAAAGTACGATTATCGGGCGTTGCTGTTAAGCCAATCAAAAACGCATCAAAATAATCAAGCACTTGTTGCCAAGTGTTGTAAATGGAACGGTGGCATTCATCAATAAAAATAAAATCAAAAAATTCTATTGGGACTTTTGGATTATAAACAACGGGCATTGGTTTTTTAGGTCTAACCAATAATTCTGCTGGGCTAATGTCTTCCACTGAAGCATCTATTTCTTCGCCTTTGAGTATCGAATACATCCGTTGAATGGTACTGATGCTGGTGAGTCATTTTCTCTATTCACATATTTTCAATACAAATTTCTCCACAAGTGCACAAATATTCAATATCTATCTTCTGTTGATTTTCAGCCGACTGGTTTTT
>CAIRCR010000239.1 GCA_903877065.1 uncultured Pseudomonadota bacterium | reverse complement strand
TGAACAGTCCCGAAATTAAAAAATGGCTCGGCAAAGTCGTTGGTGCAGAAGCCGAAGATTTATCACGACACGATAAATGGCTTTGCATGATGTACCCGCGTTTGGTGTTGTTGAAACAGTTTTTGCGCGAAGACGGCGTTATTTTTGTGTCGATTGATGACAACGAACAAGCCTATTTGAAATTATTGATGGATGAGATTTTTTTAGGTAAAAATTTCGTCGCAAATATCGTATGGCAGAAAAAATATACAATCTCAAATGATGCTAAATGGTTATCGAATAATCACGACCATATTTTGTTATATGCAAAAGATAAGAACTCTTGGCGACCGAACAAAATTCTAAGAACAGAAGAAATGAACGCGAGATATAAAAATCCAGATAAACACTTTAAAGGTGAGTGGAAATCTACGCCTTTACACGCAAAAAGTGGGACAAATTCATCTTCATACATATTTGATAACGGCGTTGTATGGACACCGCCAACAGGAACATTTCGCAGATTTAATGATGAATCTATGCGTGAAATGGACAAAAACAATGAAATTTGGTTTGGTAAAGACGGAAAAGCTACGCCATCAAGAAAGACTTTTCTTTCAGAGCTTTCAAATGATGGAACACCAAGCCCGACAATTTGGCTACATACAGATGCTGGACATAATCACGAAGCAAGAGAAGAAATTAAAGAGTTTAACGAAAATAATCCTTTTGATACGCCAAAACCAGAAAGGCTCATCCAGCGGATTTTACATATTGCGACGAATGAAAATGATTTAGTGATGGATTCTTTTTTAGGGTCAGGAACGACCGCTGCCGTAGCTCATAAAATGTATAGACGTTACGTTGGAATTGAAATGGGTGAACACGCTGAAACCCATTGTCAAACTCGTTTAAAAAAAGTCGTTGAAGGTGAGCAAGGCGGTATCTCAAAGTTAGTTAATTGGACGGGTGGCGGTGGTTTTCAATTTTGCCGATTATCTAACGAGCCATTATTTGCAGCCGATGGTGAAGTACGCGCTGATGTCACGTTTGCTCAATTAGCGAGTTATGTTTGGTTCAAAGAAACCAAAATGGGCTACGAAGGCAAAGGCGATTCGCCGTTATTGGGTGTGTTTGAAGGTCGAGCGATTTATTTACTTTATAACGGCATTTTGAAGGATATAAAGCCAGAAGGCGGCAATATCTTAACGATAGCAGTTTTTAATTCATTGCCACCATTTGAAGGACAAAAAGTGATTTACGCGGCGGCACGGGAAAAAGGGTTGTGGTGCGATAAACATCAAATCATTTTCAAACAAACGCCGTATCACTTGGAGGCAAAGCAATGAGTTACTTTAAAACGAAAGATTACCAACAACAGGTTTTAGATAGCGTTATTGATTATTTCAAAGCCTGCCATGAACAGAAAAGCCCATCAAATGCGTTCTACAGCAAAACAGGCGTAGCTTATCAAGCGTTAAAAGGTTTTGATAAAGAAATGCCTTACTTTTGCCTAAGAGTTCCAACAGGCGGCGGTAAAACGTGGCTTGGTGCGAAAAGCGTCGCGCTTATCAACAGACATTTTTTAAGAGAAACAGAACACAGCGTTATTTTATGGTTAGTCCCGAAAAATCAAATTCGAGAGCAAACATTAAAAGGTTTTAAAGACCGTGAACACCCGTTGTATGCCGCATTATCAGAAGCTGGCGCGTTTGAAGTTTTAAATTTAGACGAAGCCAAAAGAATTACACCCGCCACATTAAACACCTCAACCGTCATCATCGTTTCTACTTATCAAGCCTTTCAAGTTAAAGAAGAAGAAGGGCGTAAGGTTTATGAATCTAGTGGCGCATTAATGGGAAATTTTGACGATATTACGAACGAACAACTTAGCCAGATTCTCGATGAAGACGGCGCAAAAGTTTATTCATTAGCCAATGTTTTAGCGTTGCGTCGCCCTTTTATAATTATTGATGAAGCTCATAACAATAAAACACCGTTAGCATTTGAAACCTTAGCTAAATTTAATCCTAGCGGCATTATGGAATTAACCGCTACGCCTGATATGGTCAAAACGCCGTCGAATGTATTGCACAGCGTTAGCGCAGTGGAATTAAAAAAACAGCAAATGATAAAACTGCCTGTTTTGTTAGGAAGGCAATCGAATTGGCAACAATGTTTAGCGGATGGAATAAAGTGCCGCGAAGATTTACAAGTATTAGCAAACAAAGAATATCAACAAGGTGAAAAATATCTACGTCCGATAGTGTTGATTCAAGCAGAGGCAAAATCCGCAACGAAATCAACGCTTGATGTTCAAACGGTTAAAAATGAGTTAATCACTAATCACAACATTCCTGAAACGGAAATTATTATTGCGACAGGTGATGAAAAAGGCTTAACGGCTATCGCAGCTGATTATCCAGAATTAGGCATTATGGATAAAAACTGCCCTGTAAAATTTGTGATTACTCAACAAGCCTTAGCCGAAGGGTGGGATTGTTCGTTTGCGTATGTCTTGATAAGTATGGCTAACCTTCATTCATCTACCGCTGTTGAGCAATTATTGGGGCGAATTTTGCGCCAACCTAATGCCACTTGGCGACCAACGCTAGAGCTTAATCAATCTTATGCGTTTGTTGTGTCACATAGCTTTCAAGATACAGCAAATGCACTGCGCGACAGTTTAGTGAACGGTTCAGGATTTGAACGTAAAGCCGTTGGTGAGTTTGTTAAACCGTTCGACCCGAAACAATTTAATGTTAGCCAGTATCAAGACCGAAAAATAAAACCGATTGAAATAGCACTCACTGAAAAACCTGCGTTGACAGAATTATCAAAACCGTTAAAAGAAAAAGTGGCGTGGAATGACATTACACAAGTTTTAACGATTACTGCGCCTTTAACGCCTGAAGATACCGAAGATTTAAAAACAGTCGTTCAAGACAGCACGGCAAAAATTCACATTGAAAAAGCCGCCGAAGAAAGTCGATTAGCGATTGAGCATTTCAGAACACCCGCTGAAAAGGGCATAAGATTTCGAGTGCCACAACTAGCCGTTTGTATTCAAGGTGAGTTGCAATTATTTGATGATCCAACATCATTAAATTATGTTTGGGATTTATCACGCCATGACGCAAAACCTCTTGAAAACTATTTAAGCGAAATAAAAAAAGCATTAGAAGGTTCAGACGGTGGATTGATAGATATTACAGATGAAGGCAAAGTTGCCATTGCCTTTATGCGTAATTTGCAACGCAGCTTAGAACTAACCTATAAACCCGAACATTGGGACAACGCAAAGTTAGCCGTATGGCTATGTAAAAATCTTCACGATGAAACGCTTACTAACACAAGCAAACAGGCGTTTGTGATGGGCTGGTTGCATTCATTATTAGAAAAATTCACCTTAGCGCAAATCAATCAACAAAAGTTCTTAATCCGTGACTTATTAGAGCGACATATCAACGCGCTTCGTAATGAAGTCATTGCTGGAGCTTATCAAGCTACCTTATTTGAAAGCGAAAGCCCGTCAGTTGACGACAATTATTTTTTTGAGTTCCCACAATTTTATTCGCCGACAAAATACTACTACGGCAGTAAATATGGACATTATGTTTTTGAACATCATTATTATGGACAAATGGGAGATTTCGATTCTAAAGAAGAATTTGAATGCGCTTGTTACCTTGACCAATTAGCGGCAAAAAAGAAAATTCAGTTTTGGGTACGAAACTTGGTCAATAACACAGGGGCTTTTTTTCTACAGAAAGCGAACGGACGTTTTTTCCCTGATTTTATTTCTGTCTTACCAAACGAATCAATTTTGATTATTGAATATAAAGGTTTGAACGGTTGGGCAAATGCCGAAGATGATAGAGATATTGGGCAATTATGGGCATCGTTATCTAACGGTAAATGCGAGTTTATTATGGTCAACAAAAAAGACTGGCATTTAATTGATGCTGTTGCAGAAAAACACGGTTTAGCGGAGCAATAAAAATGAATTACGCAATTGAAATGCACGAATGGCAATACCTACCAGAACACGCACAACGTGAAGTATATGATTTTTTCCTTTTCATCAAAGCTCGTTACGCGAAGAATAATGACAGCCTAGAATCTATTGATTTAAGTGAATTTACATTTGAACGTATTACGCAAGGTCAAAGAGAACTTGTTTTCTCGCCACCTTTAACACTTGAACCAACGTTAGACGAAAGCAAACAAATCTTTGTCATTACGGATGATTCACTTAATATCAACGTCTATGCTCAAACAAGGGAACAATTAGCCGAAGATTTAGAAAGTGAATTATTTTTTCTTTGGGACGAATATGCTAAGGAAGATTCGGAAAACCTGACACCGAAAGCCAATAAGTTAAAGCAGGAACTTTTACATCGTTGCAAGGAGAATCACGATGCCGCGTGAAAAGAAAAGCGTTGAAGACGGCTTGATAAACAAAGGATTCAAACTAAAGGAAGGTGATCATCATCGTTTTATTTATTACACAATAGAAGGTAATAAAAAATCATCTGTAATAACCAAAACCAGTCACACGCCTAAAATGAAAGAAATCCCCGATAATCTAATCGGTCAAATGGCAAAGCAATGTAAATTATCGAAATCTGATTTTTTAAATTTAGTTGATTGCCCTCTAAGCCTTGAAGCATATGAAAACCTTTTAAAAAAAGAAGGTGCGATTTAGCGTTAAATGTTCGGCAATAATTATCTCGTCCGACTGTCTACAATTACACAACTTAATTTCAGTTGAAAATACCAGATACC